>NZ_JBWOMN010000073.1:0-79424 GCF_056449545.1 Oceanicella sp.
AGGCGAGCCCTGCGGCGACGACGCGAAACAGCCGGCGGGCCGCCAGGCGCGCCGGTGACGGACCAACAGGAACGCCCCGCGCCGCCGGCGTGGCGCATTAACCAAGTCTTGGGGCTGGCGGCGCACACTCCGTTCGCGACCCGCCCCGGCTGAAAACGACCTGACACGCGACCGCCTCGCCGCGCCCGATCCGCCCCCGATCCGCCCCTGCGCGAGCGCGGTCGATTCACGAGATTGTTCTGGAGACCCGGATGCTGAAGCGGTATTTTCCGATCCTCGACTGGGGATCCCGATACGACCGGGACACCGCGACCCGCGATCTGGTCGCGGCGGTGATCGTCACCATCATGCTGATCCCGCAATCGCTGGCCTATGCGCTGCTCGCCGGGCTGCCGCCGGAGGTCGGGCTTTACGCCTCGATCGCGCCGCTGGTGCTTTACGGGATCTTCGGCACCTCGCGCGCGCTGGCCGTCGGGCCGGTGGCGGTGGTGTCGCTGATGACCGCCGCCGCGGCGGGCGAGGTCGCGGCGCAAGGCGCCCCGGAATACTACGCCGCGGCGATCGCGCTGGCGCTGCTCTCGGGGCTGATGCTCACCGCCATGGGGTTGCTGAAGCTGGGGTTTCTGGCGAATTTCCTGTCGCATCCGGTGATCTCGGGCTTCATCACCGCCTCGGGCATCATCATCGCCACCAGCCAGCTCAAGCATATTTTCGGGGTCAAGGCGTCCGGGCACAACCTGCTGGAGCTGCTGACCAGCCTCGCGGCGCGGATCGGCGACATCAACCCGTTCACGCTGGTGATCGGCGTCAGCGCCACGGCCTTCCTGTTCTGGTCGCGCAAATCGCTGAAATCCCTGTTGCTGGCCAAGGGCGTGAAGCCGATGCCGGCCGACATCCTGGCCAAGGCCGGGCCGGTGGGCGCGGTGGCGGCGACGACGCTGGTCACATGGGCGTTCGGGCTCGCCGATCGCGGGGTCGCCATCGTCGGCGCCATCCCGCCGGGCCTGCCGCCGATCGCCGTCCCGAGCTTCGATCTGGAGCTGTGGAGCTCGATCGCCGTCTCCGCCCTGCTGATCTCGGTGGTCGGATTCGTGGAATCGGTCTCGGTGGCCCAGACGCTGGCCGCCAAGCGCCGCCAGCGGATTTCCCCCGATCAGGAACTGATCGGCCTCGGCGCCTCCAACATCGGCTCGGCGCTCACCGGCGGCTTTCCGGTGACCGGCGGGTTCTCTCGTTCGGTGGTGAACTTCGATGCCGGCGCCGAGACCCCGGCGGCGGGCATCTTCACCGCCGTGGGCATCGGGCTGGCGACGCTGGCGCTGACGCCGCTGCTGTTCTTCCTGCCCAAGGCGACGCTGGCCGCCACGATCATCGTCGCGGTGCTGAGCCTGGTCAATCTGGGCGCGCTGAAGACCACGTGGATCTATTCCAAGGCGGATTTCGCCGCTCAGGCGGCGACCATCCTGCTGACCCTGGCCATGGGGGTCGAGGCCGGGATCCTCGCCGGGGTCGGCCTGTCGGTCTTCCTGCAGTTCCACCGCACCTCGCGCCCGCATTACGCCATTGTCGGGCAGGTGCCGGGCACCGAGCATTTCCGCAACGTCAAGCGCCACGACGTGGTCACCACGCCGGAAATCCTGTCGATCCGCATCGACGAGGCGCTGTATTTCCCCAACGCCCGGTTTCTGGAGGACACGCTGTCGGACAAGGTCGCCGAGGACCCGGCGATTCGCCACGTGATCCTGGTCTGCCCGGCGGTGAATTTCATCGACGCCTCGGCGCTGGAAAGCCTGGAGGCGATCAACCACCGCCTGCGCGACAGCGGCGTGACCCTGCATCTGTCCGAGGTCAAGGGCCCGGTGATGGACCGCCTGCGCCGGGTGCATTTCCTCGACGAGCTGAGCGGCGAGGTCTATCTCACCCAGTACGACGCCTTCCACGCGCTGGCCCCGGAAATCGCCGAAGCGGCGCTCAACGCCAAGCGCGCGCCGCTGGCGCAAACCGGGTGAGCGCGCGGCCCCTCGCGGCCCCTGAAGCATTCCGCGGAAAACGCCGGAATCGTTTTGCGAAACGCGGCGGCAGGTCTAGTCTTGTCCGGTAATGCGGGCAGAGGGGACCAATTATGGCCAGCAATGCAGGCGATCCGCCAGATTTCGACGACCGGCGCCAGAGGCGCGATTTCAAACCGGGATTTGACGGCCCGGGGGCGCGGCCCGGCGGGCCGGGCGGCGATCGGCGGGGGAGCGATTGTCCGGGCGGCGACTGGTCCGGCGGCGGTTGGCCGGGGGGCGGTTGGTCCGGCGGCGGTTGGCCGGGGGGCGGTTGGCCGGGGGGCGATTGGTCCGGCGTCGAGGGCGCCGGCCCGGACGCCCCCGGACCCGGCGACATCGAAGACCTCATCCGGCTCTACCTGAACGCCTTGCGCCTGATGATCGAGGCCCTGCCCCCCGCCGCCAGCCAGGCCTTCGACGGCCCGCGCATGGGCAGCGACCGCGAAATCCTGATGCTGCTGGCGCGCGCGCAGTCGGTCTGGCTGACCAGCGGCCTGCGCTACTGGAAACAGATGGCGGAAATCTTCGCGTCCCAGGGCATCGGCCTCGCCGACCTGGTGCGCCCGACCCCGGAGGCGGCGGACGACGCCGCCCCCGGCGGCCAGACCGACGCCCGCACCCTGCGCCGGCTGATCCTGCTGGACAAGGCCCGGGCCTGCCTGCGCGAGGTCGCCGACGCCTCCATGAGCGAGGCCGAGGCGCTGCGCGCCCAGCTGATGCAGATCGAGGCGGAGCTGCGCGCCTCGCAATCCGGCGATCTGGATCCGGCGCCGCAGGGCAAGCGCAACGTCCGGGCGAAACCATGAACAACGACCACGCCGCCGATCGCGCGGACTGGATCATCCCCGAACTGGGCTTCGAATCGGAAACCCACCGCCTGCAACAGGCCATCGGCGACTGGATGGCCGGGGCGTCGGACGAAATGACCGAGGCGCTGGAATGGCAATTCCTCAGCGGCTCCAAATATTTCCGCCCGCTGACCCTGTTCAGCTGCGCGCGCGCCATGGGGGCGGGCGCAGTGAGCGACGCGACCATCCGCTCGGCGGTGGCGCTGGAGCTGTTCCACAACATGACGCTGGTGGTGGACGATATTCTCGACCGTTCCGACGAACGCCGGGGCAAGGCGACCCTGCACACGCGCTTTGGCGAATTGAAGGCGCTGATGGTCTCGGGCTATCTGGTGGCCGAAGCCTACCGACTGCTCGCCGACGACCCGGACGGCGTGCGGCTGGTCTCGGAACTGATGACCCGGCTCGGGGTGGCGGAATGCGCGCAATGGCGCCTGCGCCGCCAGGCGCTCGGGGTCGAGGACTGGCGCATGCTGGCCCAGGAGGACACCGGGTCCATGTTCGAGGCGGCGGCCTGTCTCGGCGATCGCAGCGACCGGCTGCGCCGTTACGGGCGTCAGCTCGGCATTCTCTACCACGCCTGCGACGACGTCAGCGACGTGCGCGGCGCCGAGGCGCTGGGCGAGGGCGGCGACGAGGACATCCGCGACGGCATCCTGACCCTGCCCGCCGCCATCGCCATTCGCGATCCGCGGGTGGCGGCGATGCATCGCGACCCCAACCCCGACAATTACCACCTGCTGTCCGAGGCGTTCCGCGCCGCCCTGCCCGAGGCCGAGGCGGAGCTGGATTCCATCGCCGCCGCGGCCATCGCCGAGGCCGAGCGCCACGCCGCCGCGCCCGAACCGCTGATCGCGCTGGTCACCCGCACCCGCAAGCTCGGCGCCGCCGCCTGACGCCGGCGCGCAAATCGGACCCCCGCGCCGGCGCCGCGCACAGGGCGCAGGGCGGATCCCGATCCGCCCTCGGGCCGGGGGCGGCGTCAGCCGATCTCGGCCAGCAGCGCCGCCGCGCGTTTCAGGTCGCGGGTGTCGCGGCCCTCGGCGAACCAGCCATGCAGCGGCGCCAGCGTCGCGCGCGCCGCGTCGCGCGCGCCGCGGCGCATCAGCAGCCCGGCAAGCCCGGTGGCGGCGCGCAATTCCCAGGACCGGGCGCCCTGGGCGCGCGCCGCGGCGACGCCGTCGCGCCACGCCGCCTCCGCCGTCGCGTCGTCGCCCGCCGCCTCGGCGACCTGGGCGCGGGCGATGCGGATATCCGTCGCCTGCCACAGCTCGCCCGAGCTTTCGACCAGCGCCTCCAGCCCGTCCAGCGCCGCCGCCGCCGCGGCGCCTTCGCCGCGCCTGGCGAGGTTCACCGCCTGCATGGCGCGGAAATGCGGTTCGTGATAGCGCACGCCCACCGCGCCGCAGGCGGCCAGCGAGGCCTCGATGATCGCCGCGGCGGCGGTCCGGTCGCCCTGGTCCGCCAGCGCGCGGGCCTTCCAGAACAGGCTGTAGCCGCTGGCGAATTCATAGCCCAGCGCTGCGGCGTAGTCGGTGGCTTCGGTGGCGATGGCCAGCACGTCCTCGGTGCGCCCCAGCAGATCCGCCACCCGGCAGACGCCGTTCACCTGGGCGTAGAGCTTGTTGTAGGGGTCCTGGAGCATGTCGGCGTAGTCGAGCGCCGCCTGCGCGCGGCGCGCCGCCTGATCGGGATAGCCCAGCGACCACAGCGCGGCGGCGTGAAAGCTGCGCCCGATGACGATGGGGTCGCCGGGCGAGCGGCGCGGCCCGTCGGGATCCATGGGATGCGCCGCGAGACAGGTTTCCATGCGCGCGCCCCAGTCGATCGCGGCGGCGAATTCGCCGCGGTTGAAGCAGGACCAGATCAGCGTCGAAGCGGCGTAGATCATGTGCAGCGGATCGTCCTGGGCCAGATCCGCCAGTTTTGATATCTCCTCGTGGCCGGCGCCGGCATCCCCTTTCATGGCCAGGAGCGTGCCATAGCCCTGCAGGAACGGCGCCAGGATGTCGGGATCGGTGACATTGGCGCACAGCTCGCCGGCGCGCACGAAGGCGGCCTCGGCCTCGGGCGCGCCGTAGCTGACCCCGGCGAACTGCACGATGCCGAGGGTCAGCTGCAATTGCAGCTCCACCTCGTCGCGCCGGCGCGCGTCGGCGATGGCGGCGGCCTGCGCCAGCCCGGCATGCAGATGCGCCTGCGCCTCCTTCACCGCGCCGCGATGCCAGGCGATCTGGCCGGCGAGCAGCCATTGCGGCGCCGCGCGGTCCGCCGCGCCCGCGCCGTCGAAATGCCGGGCGACGAATTCCGGCGCCTGGGCGGCGCGCTCGGGGAATTCGGATTCCAGCGTCTCGGCGATGCGCAGATGCAGCAACCGCCGGTTGCGATGCAGCAGCGAAGCGTAGGCGGCGTCGCGGATCAGCGCGTGGCGAAACACCCAGCGGCCGTTTTCCGCAGCGGGATAGATCAGGTCGGCCTTGGCGAGATGGATCAGCGCGTCATGCAGTTCCCCCGTCGGCTGGCCCGACACCGCGAGCAGCAGGCCCTCGTCGAATTCCCGGCCGATCACCGCGCCGATCTGGGCGATGCGGCGCGGCGAGGACAGGCGGTCGAGCCGCGCCATCAGCGTGTCGAGCAGGGTCGCGGGCACGTCGTGTTCGTCATCCTCGGCGACGACGTTTTCCTTGCGCGCCTCCATCACCGACTTGGTCAGCTCCTCGATGAACAGCGGCACGCCGTCGGCGCGATCGGCAAGCTTGGCGCGCATGTCCGCCGGCAGCGGATCATCGCCGCTTACATGGCTGATGATCCCCTGCACCGCCGCGGCGTCGAGCCGTTCTATCCGGCAGATGTCCACGCCCGGCCGGTTGGCCCAGAGCGGCTGGAATTCCGGGCGGAAGGTCTCCACCAGCAGCACCCGGTGTTCGTGGGCGATCTCGGCGACGGCGCCGAGCACCTCCAGCGTCGTCGGGTCGGCCCAGTGCAGGTCCTCGAACACCATCAGCACCGGCTGGCGCCGGGCGCTGGCGATCAGCCGCGAGATCAGCGCCGCGGTCAGGCGGCGGCGCTGCAGGCCCACCGAGATCTGCAGCGGCGCAAACCGGTCCAGCGGCAGCCCCAGCATGGCGGCGATCAGCGTCAGGGCCTCGCCCCGGTCCCCGTCCTCGTCCTCGTCCTCGTCCTCGTCGTAGCCCAGCACCCGGATCAGCTTGTCCAGCCGGTCCTGCGGCCCGTCCCCGGGCAGAAACCCGGCGGTGTGCTCCAGCATTCGGCGGATCGGATGCAGCGCGGTGTTGGCGAAATAGGGCGAGCACTGGAACTGCACCAGCGTGCGCTCGCCGTCCCTGGTGCGCAGGATCAGCTCGCGCAGCAGGCGGCTCTTGCCCAGCCCCGCGTCGCCATGGATCATGAACACCCCGCCCGATCCGTCCTGCGCCGCCCGCCAGCGCGCGGTCAGACGGTCGAGTTCGTCGCCGCGCCCCATCAGCGGCATCAGCGGCCCGGCCGCCCGGCGCGCCTCGAATCGCACGCCGATGTCGCTGTCGCCCAGCACCCGCCAGGCCACCACCGGCGCGCCAAAGCCCTTCAACGCCTGCGGATCCAGCCGGCTCATGCGAAAACTGCGGCCCAGCAGGGCGCGGGTGGCGGCGCTGACCACCATCGTGTTGGGGGCCGCCGCGGTCTGCAGGCGCGCCGCCAGGTTGGGGATTTCGCCGGACACCACCGCGCCCTCGTCCAGCCCCTTGCCGACGATGTCGCCCACCACCACCAGCCCGGTGGCGAGACCGACGCGCACCTGCAGGCGTTCGCCGGGATAGGGGCGCTGCGCGGCCACCGATTCGATCAGCGCCAGCCCCATGTTGACGGCGCGCTCGGCGGCGTCCTCCTGAGCCAGCGGGTAGCCGAAATAGACCAGCGCCCCGTCGCCGAGGAACTGCGCCACATGCCCCCCCGCCCGGGTGGCGGCGTCGGAGACCAGTTCGTGATAGAGCCGGATCAGGTCGCGGAAATCCTCGGGGTCGAGCCGGGTCGACAGCGCCGTCGATTCAACAAGATCGCAGAACATGATGGTGAGCTGGCGGCGCTCGGCCTCCTGCGCGCGGCGCGTGGCGCGCGCGGTGTCGCGCCACAGGTCCAGCATCGCGCCGCCGCCGCCAAGGCCGCCGGCGTGCAACGCGCCGTTCGTCGCGCCGTCGCGCGGCGTCGGCCCGCCCCGGGTCGGGATCGGCATGCCGCCCGGGCCCGGGGCGATTTGCGGCCCGTCCGGCCCGCGCCGCTTTGCGCCGCCGCTCTGGAAGCCGCCGTCGCGCAGCGCACGTCGCGCAGCGCCCTGCCCGGCGCCTGCCGCATGGTCCGCGCCCGGCCCCGCGCCGGACTGATTCAAATCGTCGCCAATGCCCCCGGCCCCCTCGGCCCAGCCGCTGAAACGCCCGCCCGCCTGCGCATCCAGGCGCGCCCGTTTCTGGGCCGCGCCCATGGCCTCGATGGCCCGCAGGATGCGCAGGCGGTGGCCCAGCGCCGCGACGCCGATCGATTCCAGCATGGAATTGTCGAGCTGCGGCAGGATGTCGATGTCGATGGCCTGGGTCTCGAAGATGTCGATGTATTGCGCCAGATCCAGTTCGGTCAGCCAGATGCGTATGCTTGACATCAACCGCCGCCCCCCCCGCCGCCGGTCCCCGACGCCTTGCGGCGACCGTCGGGATCGTAATCCCAATACAGCGGCCCGAGGCCCTTCACCGGATCCGACCAGCGCGAGGCCGGCATCATGTTCCAGAACAGCGAGCCCAGATAGTCCGGCAGATCCGGCGCCCGCCCGGGCAGCTGCGCCAGGAACGGCCGCCAGTCCGTCGCCTTGCCGCCCGAGGCCGCGTTGGCGTCGGACCACAGCTTGGCGTTCGCCGCCGCCGGCGCCCAGGCCGCGCGCAGGGTCTTGTACATGCTCTGGGGGAAGGCCTCGGGGATGCGGGTCGTCACCTCGGGCTCGTCGGGCGTGCGGCGCGCGCGAATCGCCTCCGCGGTCTCCAGCCCGCTGACCACCGCCCCCTCGATGGTGGCCACGTCGACGAAATTCTTGAGGAAGGTCCCCGACAGCCAGAGGTTCTCCAGCCCCGTGACCACCTCCGGGCGATGCTTCCAGCTGCCCACCAGATTGGCGAACAGCGCCTCGCCGGTGTTGGTCTCGAAGGCCGAGCGCCGCAGGTCCACGTCATCCATGTCAAAGGGCATCTTCTTGCGAAACGCGCGCATCACGTAATCGATGGCGGTCCTGGGATGATCCAGATCCAGCGTCAGATCGCCATTGGCGTCGCGCGCCTCCTCGGGCAGGCCCAGCAGCGGGATCACGTCCGACACGGTGACATACAGGAACGTCGCATCCTGATCGGGCCAGAGCTGCGAGTAATCCAGATAGGTCATGGAATAGGGCGCGTCGGTGAGAATGGTGACGTCGTTGGACAGCCCCTCATGCCTGGTCTTGAAATACAGCTCCATGGTGCCCATGGGCTCGGCCTGCAGGTAGCGCACCTCTCCCAGCCGCGGATCGGCGTTGTAAAGCGCCCCCCTGACCAGTCTGGCGAGCCCGCCGGGGGTCAGCGCCAGGATCACGTCCTGATCGGCGACATTGACGATCCTCGGCTTGCCCACCGGTTTCCAGTCGTCATGGTGGATCGAGGGCGAGCGGTTCGGGGTGACGAATTCCAGCTTGTCGATGCGCGCGCCGTCGGCGCTCGGGATCACCCTGCGCAGATGCTTCAGCTTGTGCAGCCTGAAACGGTCGCCGTGGGATTCGAGCTTTTCCAGCCAGGGCTTCATCAGCGCGTCGTATTTGTTGCCGGCGAGCAGCCACAGCTCGGGCACCGACACCCGGTTGGCATACAGGATGAAGGTGCGGTAGCTGCGCATCGAGGCCTGGGAGCTGGAAATCGCCCAGACCGTCTGCCAGGTGCTGCGATGCAGCTCGGCGGCGGTTTCGGTCATGTAGGGCCGCGAGCGCAGGAACCCGTTCACCGAGTATTCGTCGAGCAGCCCGTCCTCGGGCGGCGGCTCCGCCAGCATGTCGATCATCGAATACATGAACACGAACAGGTCCGGCGGCGGCGCCGCGCCCGAGGCGAGGTTGCGCAGCATGTCCTGCGGGCCGCCGGGATTGAACAGCGCCGGCAGCGGCCGCTTGCCGTCGCCCCTGAGAAACCGGAACGAATCGCGCGGGGTGAAATTGCCCTTGATCCCGATCTCCTCGGCGATCTTCCAGAAGTTGTAATACCAGTTCGGGAACATGTGGTAGGAATGCTCGCGCATCGTGCCGGTGACCGCGTCCTTGCGCGCGCCGAGCATGCCGCCGATGAAGTCGTCCTGCTCATACATCGTTACGCTGTAGCCGCGCTCCAGCAGCCTCAGCGCCGCGGTCATGCCGGCCACGCCGGTTCCGACGATGGTCACTTTCTTCACGGCAACTCTCCTCCCGAGCGACCAGAGGCGCCGCCCCCATTCGGCAATATGTCCCGCATCGAACCCGACCGGCGACGCCGGGGCAATTTATCCCGACGCGCATTCATCGCGACTCCTGAACAGAATATCACCCTTTTCGCGCTTGCGGGGCAGGAGTTTAACCCTGGCGGCCCGATTGCGCGCCCGGCGACGGGGCTTGCGGCGGGGCTTGCGGCGGGGCTTGCGGCGGGGCTTGCGGCGGGGCTTGCGGCGGGGCGGCGTTCGGGTTCATCTGGCGCGCGGCCTGCGCCGCGCGACAGGGGCCTATCGCGGGAACGGCGATGCGACATCGGAACGAACGCGATCGGAACGACCGCGCGCGCGGCGCGGATCTGCGGCTGGGGCTGATCGGCGACAACATCGCCGCGTCGAGCGCCCCGCGCCTGCACCGGCTGGCGGGGGCGCGGGCCGGGCTCGACATCCGCTACGACCGGCTGGTTCCCGCCGCGCTGGGGCTCGATTTCGACGCCCTGCTCGCGCGCTGCGCCGCCGAGGGCCGGCGCGGCGTCAACGTCACCTACCCCTACAAGGAGCGCGCCGCCGCAAGCAGCCGCCCCGCCGATCCGACGGTCGCCGCCATGGGCGCGGTGAACACGGTGATTTTCGCGCCCCCGGGCGCGTCCGACCCGCGCCCCACGGGCCACAACACCGATTGCAGCGGCTTCGTCGCCGCCTGGCGCGCGGCCATGACGCCCGCCCCCTGCGACGACGCGTCGCCGCCGCCCGGCCCCGGCGTCGTCTGCCTGATCGGCGCCGGCGGCGTGGGGCGGGCGGCGGCCTTCGGGCTGGCCGAACTGGGCGCCGCCGGGCTGCGGATCTGCGACCGCGACCCGGCGAAGGCGGCGGCGCTGGCCGGGGCGCTCGCCGTCTGGGCGCCCGGGCTGGCGGTCACGCGCGTCGCCACGGCCGAGGCCGCCGCCGAGGGCGCCCATGGCGTGGTCAACTGCACGCCGACGGGCATGGTCGGCCATCCCGGCGCGCCGATTCGCGCCGCGGCGCTGCAGGGCGCGCGATGGGCCTTCGACGCGGTCTACACGCCGCTGGAGACCGATTTCCTCGCCGCGGCGAAAACGCAGGGGCTGCGCGTGATTTCGGGTTACGAGCTGTTTTTCCATCAGGGGCTGCATGCGTTCCGGCTGTTCACCGGGCGCCGCGCCGACCCGGCCGCCCTGCGCGCCGATCTGGCCGCGCCGCCGGCCTGCGATGATCGCGACGCTTGACGCGCTGACGCGCAATTGGGAGTCTCGGCGCCAAGCAGACCGGCCCCGGCGACGCCCGCCCCCGCGGGCGCGCCCGGCGAAATCGGCAGGACCCGCAGCCTTGACAACCGCCAGATCGACATATCGCGACCGCGCCCGGCGCAAGGGGCGGACATGACCGCCCCCCCCATGGCGGATGGCAAGGCACCGCCCGCGCCGGATGACCCCCTGGCGTTGCTGATCGCCGATCTTTTCGCCGAGACGCTGGCGCTCGATGCGGTGGCCGAGGATGACAATTTCTTCGTCATCGGCGGCGACAGCCTGTCCGCGGCGACGGTCATCGCCGGCCTCGGGGCGATACTGGGGCGCGAATTCGCCGCCGGGGCGCTGTTCGACGCGCCCACGCCGCTGGAGCTGTCGGACGCCCTGCGCGCCGCCACCCCCGATCTGGACCTGAGCGCGCTGAACGCGGCGCTGGCGGAGCTGGAGGCCGAGGCCGCGGCGCCGGCCGGGGCCGCCCCGCCCGGACCTGACGGCGCGCGCTGATGGCCCGCCCCCCCCCCGGGCGCGGCGGCCTGCTGGGGCGTCTGCGCGCCGCCGCCAGGCCGGCCGCGCCGCCGCCGATCCGCCCGCGCCCCGCCGCCGATCGCGAACGCCTGCCGGCCACCGCCGCGCAGCAGCGGTTCTGGCTGCTGCATCAGGTCGGCGGCGCCGCCGCCTACAACGTGCCCCACGCCTGGCGGCTCGACGGCGATCTGGACGCCGAGGCCCTGGCGCGGGCGGTCGCGGCGCTGGCCCCGCGCCACGCCGCCTATCGCACCGGCTTTGACGAGGTCGCCGGCGCCCTGACCCAGACCATCTACGCCCCCGGCGCGATCCGCCTGACGCTGGAACGGCGCGACGTTGCGGCCGCGCCCGATCCCGAGGCCGCCGCCCTCGCCCTTGCCGAGGATCTGAGCCGCGAGGATTTCATCCTGTCGCGCCCGCCGCTGGCGCGCCTGCGGCTCATCCGCCTCGCCGACACGGCGCATCTGCTGGCGTTGAGCCAGCATCACATCATCTGCGACGGCTGGTCGCTGCGCATCCTGATGCGCGACCTGTCGGCGCTCTACGCCGCGCAAACGGCCGGGGCGGCGGACGCGGCGCGGCGCCCGGCGCCCCCGCCGCCGCGCGCGGACACCGGGGACGCGGCGATCTGGGCGCGCAGCCGGCGCGACGGCGCGGCGAGGGCGCGCGACACGGCCCATTGGCGGGACAAGCTCGCCAATCTGCCGCCGCCCTGCATCCCGCCGGACGCCCCCGGCGGCGTGCGCCGCCACGCCGGCGCCCGGGTGGAAATGCCGCTGGATCCGGCGCTGGGCGCAAGGCTGCGGGACATGGCGACGCGCGAGGGGCGCACCGAGCCCGCCCTGCTGCTCGCCGCGACGCTGGCCATGCTGCATCGCCAGGGCGGCGCCACGGAAATCGCCGTGGCGCTGCCCGTGGCCGGGCGCGACGGGTTCGACGGCGCGGCGGCGGACATCATCGGCGCCTTCGTCAACACCGTGGTGCTGCGCGTCGACCTGTCCGGCGCCCCGAGCTTTCGCACGCTGACGGCCCGGGTCTCGGCGGCGGTCGCCGAGGCGCTGGCGCATCAATCCCTGCCCTTCGAGGAGGCCGCCGCCGCCGCCGCGCAGACCGGCGGCGTCGCGGGGGCGGAGCTGATCTCGCTGGCCTTCACCCATTTCCCCGACCCCCTGATCCCCGAATTCGCCGGCGTCGCGGCGCGGGCGCTGCACCTGCGCGGCGCGACGGCGCGCTTCGCGCTGACCTTCGGCTTTGACACCGGCCCGGACGGGCTGCGCGGCTATCTGGAATACGATTCCGGGGTTTTCACCGACGCGCTGGCGACCCGGCTGGCGGCGCGTTGGCGGGCGGTGCTGGACGCGGCGATCGCCGATCCCGGGCGGGCGATCTCGACCCTGCCGGCGATGACGCCGGCGGAGCTGGCGCGGGAAAGGACGCTGGGCGCCTGCGCGCCGCCGCCGCGTCACGCGCCGGCCTTCCCGCCGGGCCGGGCCATCGACGCCCCCGGCGAGGACATCGCGGTGATCGGCCCCGACGCGACCCTGACCCGCGCGGCGCTTGACGCCGCCGCCGAGCGCGTCGCCGCTGCGATCCGCGCGGCGCTGCCTCGCGATTCAGGGCCCGAACCCGTCATCGCCCTGCGGCTCGGCCGGCGCGCCGCCCTGCCCGCCGTGTTGACCGGCGCGCTGCGCGCCGGCGCGGCGTTCATGTCGATCGACCCCGGAACCCCGCCCGCCCGCGCCGCGCATATGCTGCGCGACAGCGGCGCGCGGCTGATGATCGCCGACGCGCCCGACGGCGGCGCGCCGGGCGGACCGCCGGTCCTGGATCTGGCGACGATCCTCGCCGCGCCCATCCCATCCGCGCCCATCCCATCCGCGCAGCGCCCGCCGTCCAGCCGCGCGGCGCCCGACGCCCTCGCCTACGTGATCTACACCTCGGGCTCCACCGGCGCGCCGAAAGGCGTCGCCGTGGAGCGCCGCGCCATGGCCGCGCTGTTCGCCGCCATGGCCGAGGCCATGCCCGCGCCCCCGGGCGCGACCTGGCTGGCGCTGGCCCCCAGCGGCTTTGACATCGCGCTTTGGGAACTCCTCGGCCCGCTGGCCTCGGGCGCAAGACTGGTGATCGCCTCGGGATCCCAGACCCGCGACCCCGAGGCGCTGATCGGGCTGATCAGGCGCCACCGGGTCACCGATCTTCACGCCACGCCCACGACGCTGCGGATGCTGCTGGACGCCGGGTTGCCGCGGGGGCTGCGCATCGTCTCCACCGGCGAGGCCCTGCCCGGCCCCCTGGCGGCGCGGCTGCTGGCGCGCGCGACGCGGCTGGTCAATCTCTACGGCCCCACCGAGGCGACGATCTGGGCCACGCGCCAGGTCATGGACTCCGCCGCGGCGCGCCACGCCATCGCCCCCATCGGCGCGCCGCTGCCGGGGTATGGCGCGCGTATTCTCGGCCCCGACCTGCAACCGGTTCCGCCGGGGATGATCGGCGAACTGGCGCTGGGCGGCCCTGGGCTGGCGCGGGGCTATCTCAACCTGCCGGAACGCACCGCGCAAAGCTTCGTCGCCGAGCCCGGGACCGGCGCGCGCCTGTATCTCACCGGCGATCTGGCCCGCCGGCTGCCCGACGGGACCATCGCCTTTCTCGGCCGCCGCGACCGGCAGGTGAAGCTGCGCGGCAACCGCATCGAGATCGGCGAGATCGAGCGCGCGCTGGAATGCTGCGCCGGCGTCGCGCAGGCCGCCGCGGCGCTGATCGACATCGCCGGCGATCCGGCGCTGGCCGCCGCGATCCGCCCCGCCGGCGCCGCCCCGGACCCCGAATCGCTGCGCGCGGCGCTTGCCGAACGCCTGCCCGGCTACATGATCCCGCAGCGCATCGTTTTCGTCGGCGATTTCCCGCGCACCGCCGCGGACAAGACCGATCTGAAGGCGCTGTTCGCCGCGCCGCACGGGCCGTCGGGCGGTTTTCCGGGCGGCGGGGGCCTGGGATCGACGGATCCGCTGCCCGGCGACGCGCCCTTCGTCGAGATCTGGGCCTCGCTGACCGGCGCGCCGCCGCGCTCGCGCCATTCGAGCTTCCTGACCTCCGGCGGCTCCTCGATCATGGTGCTGCGGCTGATGGCGGAGCTGGAGCGCCGCTTCGGGCGCCGCCCGGCGCTGTCCGAATTCTTCGACGACCCGACCATCGCCGGGTTGGCGCGCATGATGGCCGGCGCCACGGCGCGCGCGATCTCCGGGGCCCCCGCCGGCGCCGCGCCGGCGGCAAGCCCCCGCGGCCCCGGCGTGGACATCGCCACGCTGCAGCCGGGCGCGGCGGGGCGCGCGCCGCTGGTGCTGGCGCCGAATGTGGATGGCAACGGCAGCTACGCCTACAATCTGCTGCCCGGGCTGCCCGAGGACCTGCCGGTCTGGGAATTGCGCGCCCGAAGCGACGGACCGGGACCGGCGCTGGTGTCGCCCGGCGATCTGGCGGCGGCCTGCGCGGCGACGCTGATCCGCGAATTGGCGCGCCGGCGCGGCGCGGCCGGCGGCCCGCAGGCGCATCTCGCCGGGTTTTCCTACGCGGCGCGGGTCGCCTGGGACATGGGACCGCCGCTGGCCGCGCGGGGCGTGCGGCTGGGCGTGCTGGGGATCCTCGACATATTCGCCCTGCCCTCGGCCATGGACCCGGCGGCGCGCCCGCCCGCGACCGCCGAATCCCTGCACGACCAGCGCCTGCGGCGGCGCGAGATGCAGTCGGACGCCGCCTGGCCCGGCGATCTGGCCTTCGTGCAGATGGACGCCTGCGCCGAACGCGGTTTCGTCGCGCCCGACGGCGGCTGGCGGGATCTCGCCGACGGGCGGTTTTGCGTGACCCGCCTGCGCGGCGAGCATGTGGACCTGGTCAGCGAGCCGGCGCTTGCCCGCGCCGCCGCCGCCGCGCTGGCCCGGGCCATCGCCGCATGCGAATCCAGCCCCGCGCCGGTCGGCCGGCCCGACCTGGCCCGGCGCGGCTTTCAGTTCGCGGCTTTCGCGGCGCTGGCCCGGGGCGGGCGCGAAGCCCTGCTGGATCACTATCTCGCGGCGCTGGCGGGCGGCGCCCCATGGGCGCCCGGCCCGCCGCCGGCCTGGGTCGTGCAACAGGCGGTGACGCTCGCCACCCGCCTTGGCGCCGCCGATCGGTTGCGGGCGGCGTCGGCGACGCTGAGCGCCGCGGGCGGGAATGCGGGGCTGAGCGCCGCAGGCGGGAATGCGGGGCTGAGCGCCGCGGGCGGGGATGCGGGGCTGGCCGCCGCGGGCGGGGATGCGGGGCTGTCATTCGCCCTGTCGCGCCTGCATCTGACCGCGCGGCGCGGCGGCCCGGCGCTGAAAGCCGCACGGCGCGCCGTGGCGCTGGCCCCCGATGCGCCGGTGGCGCGCCTGCATCTGGCCCGTGTCCTGCGCCGCCGAAAACGGCATGACGACGCCATCGCCGCCGCGCGCGAGGCGCTGGCGCTGCGGCCATGGGCGCCGCGCAACGTGCGGCAGGTCGCCGAATTTCTGCTGAATGCCGGGCAGGCGCATGACGCGGCGCCGCTGGCGCGCTGGCTTGCCCAAGCCCATGGCGAGGCGGCGGACATGCAGGCGCTGCTGGCCCGTTGCCTGAAGGCGACCGGCGCGCATCCGGACCCGAGCCAGAGCCCGCCGCGCCCGGTGGCGCACCCCGGGTCGGCGCCCGACGCGCGCCCGAACCAGGACGCTGACGCGGCCGAGGCGGCGCACCGCCCCGTCACTGACGGTGCGAACCAGTGACCGGTGCGCCGCCCGCCTGGCGCGAGGTTCGGCCCCCGGATCCGCCGGGCGCGCCGCCGGGGCTCATGCTGCGTCTCGCACGCCTCGGCGGCGCGGAGACCGCCATGGACCCGGCCGAACGCCAGTCCATGCGGCGCGCGGCGCGCCGGGCGTTCCAGCGCCATGCGCTGGAACGCGCCGGCCATGACGGCCCGGTGCGCGCGGATGCCCGGGGCAAGCCTTTCGCCAGCGCCGCCGATGGCGCCCCCCGCGATGATCTGGCGTTCAGCGCCTCGGGATCCGGGGATTGGGCGCTGGTGGCGATACGCCGCAGGGACGCCTCGCACCCATCCTGCGCCGTGGGGGCGGACATCGAATCCCTCGCCCCGTCGCGCCTGGCGCGGCTGTTCCCGCGCGGCGCGCAGGACGCGGTCGCCACCGCCGCCCTGCTGCATCCCGACGAACGCGACGCCGTGCGCGCGGCGCGCGATCCGCTGCGCCGGTTCCTTGAAATCTGGGTGCGCAAGGAGGCGGTGGCGAAACTGCGCGGCTGCGGCCTCGACGACGATTTCGCCGCCTTCGACGCCCGCGCCCCCGCCGATTGCCGCGTCTGCGCGTTTCAGCGCCCCGGCGCCTGGCTCGGCGCCGTGGCGCTGCCCCTGCACGGGAGGCCCCGCCCATGAGCGACAGCTACGACGCCGCAACGCGCTCGCGCGTCATGGCGCGGGTGAAGGGGCGGGACACCGGGCCGGAAATGACCCTGCGCCGGGCGCTGCATCGGCGCGGCCTGCGCTATCGCCTGCACGGGGCGAGCCGCGGCGCCAGCCTGCCCGGCAAGCCGGATCTGGTTTTCGCCCGCCGCAAGGCGGCGGTGTTCGTGCATGGCTGTTTCTGGCACCGGCATCCGGGCTGCAAATCCGCCTCGACCCCGGCGACGCGGCTTGACTACTGGGGGCCGAAATTCGCCCGCACCGTGGCGCGGGACGCCGAGGCCGCGCGCCGCCTGCTGCAAGCAGGCTGGCGCGTCGCGGTGATCTGGGAATGCGCGCTGAAGAAAGGCGGCGCAGTTGACACGGCGAAGGCGGTGGCCGCGTGGCTCGACGGGCGGGAGGATTGGCTCGAGATCCCGGGCCCGGCAGGCGCCGTCCGGACAAGACCCGCGCCAGACAGCGCCCCCTGATCACACGGCCAGACGCGGCGTCACGCCAATGGGCGCGGCGGACCATTCCCTCCGGACGTCCGACGCGACGCTCCATGGCCGGACCGTCAGCCCGGCCCCGCCCGGGCGCCAGCTTCGGCGCGCTGCGCCAGCCGGCCGGATCGAGGCTGAGGACCGCGCGGGCGCCGCCATCGACCGCCGCGCCCCGGCGGCGGCGCAGGAGGCCCCGAAGCGGCGGGCCGTCAGGATCGTCTCTCGATCCCGCCGCGGCGCCCCTCGCGAAGCGCCCCGCCGGTTGGCGTCAGACCGGTTCGATGCGCTCGAACCCCGATGCTGCGAAGCAGCGAGGGCTCGCTGAAATCCTGACATGTCCACGGGTCGGGCTCTGCCAGTTCAGGCAAGAAAGGGCATTGGGGGACAAAGGGCATTGGAGGATTCCGGCGCGCCCTCGCGGCTGCGCCGCATCGGGTTCGGGCGGGGTCGGGACTGAAGGATGGATCCCGACCCCGCGCTTGGGGGTCAATCGGCGTCGCCGTAGCTCTCCAGCGGCGGGCAGGTGCAGACCAGATGGCGATCGCCCCAGGCGTTGTCCACGCGGTTCACCGGGGTCCAGTACTTGTCCACCCGGAAGGCGCCCGGCGGGTAGCAGGCCTGTTCGCGCGTGTAGGGGCGGTCCCAGTCGCCCACCAGATCCTCCACCGTGTGCGGGGCGTTCTTCAGCGGGTTGTTCGCGGCGTCGATGCGACCTTCCTCGATGTCGCGGGCTTCCTCGCGGATCGCCAGCATGGCGTTGCAGAAACGGTCGATCTCGGCGCGGGTTTCGGATTCGGTGGGCTCCACCATCAGCGTGCCGGGCACCGGCCAGCTCATGGTCGGGGCGTGGAATCCGCAATCCATCAGCCGCTTGGCGATGTCGTCCACGGTGACCCCGGCGCTGTCCGCCAGCGGGCGGGTGTCGAGGATGCATTCATGGGCCACATGCCCGCCCGGCCCCTTGAACAGCACGTCATAGGCGCCTTCGAGCCGCTTGGCGATGTAGTTGGCGTTGAGAATCGCCACCCTGGTCGCCTGGGTCAGCCCGGCCCCGCTCATCATCAGGCAATAGGCCCAGGAGATCGGCAGGATCGAGGGCGAGCCCCAGGGCGCCGCGGACACCGGGCCCTCCTGCCCGCCGGTCGCCGGGTGCCCCGGCAGATAGGGCGCCAGATGCGCCTTCACGCCGATCGGCCCCATGCCCGGGCCGCCGCCGCCATGGGGGATGCAGAAGGTCTTGTGCAGGTTCAGGTGGCTGACGTCGCCGCCGATCCTGCCGGGTTGGGCCACCCCGACCATGGCGTTGAGATTGGCGCCGTCGATATAGACCTGCCCGCCATGGTCGTGGGTGATCTCGCAGATCTCGCGCACCGTGGTTTCGAACACGCCGTGGGTCGAGGGATAGGTGATCATGCAGGCGGCGAGGCTTTCGGAATGCTTTTCCGCCTTGGCGCGGAAATCGGCGACGTCGATGTCGCCGTTCCCGGCGGATTTCACCACCACCACCTTCATGCCCGCCATCTGCGCCGAGGCCGGGTTGGTGCCGTGCGCGGACACCGGGATCAGGCAGATGTCGCGATGGCCCTCGCCGCGGGCGCGATGCCAGGCGCGGATGGTCAGCAGCCCGGCGTATTCGCCCTGCGCGCCGGAATTGGGCTGCATGGACATGGCGTCATAGCCGGTGATGGCGCAGAGCTTGTCCGACAGGTCGGCGACCAGATGCGCGTAGCCCCGCATCTGGTCGGCGGGGGCGAACGGGTGCAGCGAGGAAAATTCCGGCCAGGTGATCGGGATCATCTGCGCCGTGGCGTTGAGCTTCATGGTGCAGGAGCCCAGCGGGATCATCGCCCGGTCCAGCGCCAGATCGCGATCGGCGAGCCGGCGCATGTAGCGCACCATCTCGGTTTCCGCCCGGTTCATGTGGAACACCGGATGGGCGAGGTAGTCGGTGCCGCGCAGCATGGCGTCGGGCAGGCGGTAGTCGGGGGTCAGGTCGTCATCGTGGAACTCGCCGCCAAAGGCGGCCCAGACCGCCTCCATGGTCGCCGGGCGGGTGAGCTCGTCGAGGCTGACGCCGATGCGCGTGGCCCCGATCTTGCGCAGGTTCACGCCATTGGCGACGGCGGCGTTGAGGATCACCCCCTGCACCGCGCCGACCTCGACGGTGATGGTGTCGAAGAACGCCGCCGGTTCGACCGTGAAGCCGAGTTTTTCAAGCCCCTTGGCGAGACGCACGGTCTTGCGGTGGATGCGCTGGGCGATGGCCTTGATGCCCTCGGGGCCGTGGAACACCGCATACATCGAGGCCATGACCGCCAGCAGCGCCTGCGCGGTGCAGACATTCGAGGTCGCCTTCTCGCGCCGGATATGCTGTTCGCGGGTCTGCAGCGACAGCCGATAGGCGCGATTGCCGCGCGCGTCGATCGACACCCCGACCAGCCGCCCGGGCATGGCGCGCTTGTAGGCGTCCTTCACCGCCATGTAGGCGGCGTGCGGGCCGCCGCAGCCCATGGGCACGCCGAAACGCTGGGTCGAGCCGATCGCCACGTCCGCCCCCATCTCGCCCGGCGATTTCAGCAGCGCCAGCGCCAGGATGTCGGCGGCCATCACCGCCAGCGCCTTCTGGGCGTGCAACGCCGCGATCAGCGGCGAAAAGTCATGCACATGGCCGTAGGTGCCCGGATACTGGAAGATCGCCCCGAACACCGCCGCCGGGTCGAGATCGGCGAAGGGGTCGCCGACGATGACCTCGATGCCCAGCGGCGCGGCGCGGGTCTCGATCACCGCGATGGTCTGAGGGTGGCAGTCGGCGTCCACGAAAAACGCCCCGGCCCTGGATTTCGACGCCCGATGCGCCAGCGCCATGGCCTCGGCCGCCGCCGTGGCCTCGTCCAGCAGCGAGGCGTTGGCCACATCGAGCCCGGTGAAATCGGTCACCATGGTCTGGAAATTCAGCAGCGCCTCAAGCCGGCCCTGGCTGATTTCCGGCTGATACGGCGTGTAGGCGGTGTACCAGGCCGGGTTCTCCAGGATGTTGCGCTGGATCGCCGGCGGCGTGACGGTGCCGTAATAGCCCTGCCCGATCAGCGACACCAGCGGCGTGTTCATGTTCGCGACTTCGCGCATGTGGAACAGCACCTCGCGCTCGGACATGGGGCGGCCCCAGTCGAGCGGTTCGCCCTGACGGATGTCGGCGGGCGCCGTGTCGTCGATCAGCGCGTCGAGGCTTTCGGCCCCGATCACCTCCAGCATGCCGGCGATTTCCTCGGGCGAGGGGCCGATATGGCGGCGATTGGCGAAATCGTAGGGAAGGTAGTCGGTGAAGGCGAACTTGGTCTCGGTGTTCATGCGCGGGGTCTCCTCAACCGATGCTTGCCTTGTAGGCGGCCGCGTCCATCATCTCGTCCAGCGCCGCCGGGTCGGCGATCTTCATCTTGAAGAACCAGCCCGCGCCCATGGGGTCCTCGTTGACCAGGGCCGGGTTCTCGACGATGGCCTCGTTGACCTCGGTGATCACGCCGTCCAGCGGCGCGGCGATGTCCGAGGCGGCCTTGACCGATTCGATGGTCACCACGTCGTCGCCGGACTCGACCTCGGCGCCGGTCTCGGGCAGCTCCACGAACACCAGATCGCCGAGCTGTTCGGCGGCGTGGGCGGTGATGCCGATCGTGACGGTGTCGCCGTCAAGCTTCAGCCATTCGTGATCTTCGGTGAATTTGGTCATGGGAAGCTCCTCAGCGCTTGTAGGTCTGGGTGGTGAAGGGAAGCGAGGCGACGCTGGCAGGCAAGCGCTTGCCGCGCACTTCGGCGTGAACGGGCGTGTCGAGCGCCGCCATCTCGGTGGGCAGATAGCCCATGGAGACCGGGCCGCCGACGCTGGGTCCGAAGCCGCCGGAGGTGATGACCCCCACCGGTTCGCCGCCCTCGGCCCGCGCGAACAGCTTCGTGCCGGCGCGCATGGGGGCGCGGCCCGCCGAGGCGATGCCGACGCGCCGCCGCGCCGGGCCGGTTTCCAGCTGTTCGAGGATCACGGAGGCGCCGGGAAAGCCGCCCTCGCGCGCCCCGCCCCGGCGGCGGGATTTCTGGATCGCCCAGTTGAGCGAGGCCTCGATCGGCGTGGTGGTCGCGTCGATGTCGTTGCCATAGAGGCAGAGCCCGGATTCAAGCCGCAGGCTGTCGCGCGCCCCGAGCCCGACGGGCAGCACGCTGTCCTGCGCCAGCAGCGCCTCGGCGATTTTCACGGCGTCGCCCGCGGGGATGGAGATTTCAAACCCGTCCTCGCCGGTGTAGCCCGATCGGGTGACGTAACAGAGCGCGCCCATGATCGTCGCTTCATGGGCGTCCATGAATTTCATGCCCGCCACATCGGCGCCGATCGCGGTCATCGCGGATTCGGCGGCGGGGCCCTGCAGGGCCAGCAGGGCGCGATCCGCCAGCGCCTCGATCTCGCAGGCGTCGGCGAGATGCGCGCGCAGATGCGCGATGTCGGCGGTCTTGCAGGCGGCGTTGACCACCAGCCCCAGCCGGTCGCCCATGTTGGCGACCATCAGATCATCCTCGATGCCGCCCGCATCGTTGGTGAACAGCGCATAGCGCTGGCGCCCGGGCTTCAGCGCCAGAATGTCGGCGGGGACCAGGGTTTCCAGCGCCAGCGCCGCGTCGGCGAGGTCGCCGGATCGGGCGCGCAGGGTCACCTGCCCCATATGGCTGACATCGAACAGGCCGGCGGCGGCGCGGGTGTGCAGATGTTCCTTCAGCACGCCGGGCTTGTATTGCACCGGCAGCGCATAGCCGGCGAAGCCGACCATCTTGCCGCCAAGCGCCAGATGCAGGTCGTGGAGCGGGGTGTGCAGCAGGTCGTCGGAATCCTGGGCCATCTTGGCGCCTCCCGGTATGTCCCGCCGGGCGGCCGCATTGGCGCGCATGGGTCCGGCGTCGATGAGCGCGCGCGGCGGACGCCACGCGTTTCGACGCCCCCTCTGTCCTTTCGCCTGAGATCGCTATCCCTTCGGCGGGCGCGCCAGCGCCTCTCTCCAGAGTCTGCCCAGTATGGTCCTGGTCTGGCCTCGCCGGTCCTTTGGCCTGAGAGTTTCCGGGGCGGTTGCTCCTTCGGCGCCGGACGCTTGCGCATCCGGTCTCTCCCAGCGGGTCGCCCGACCATATGGCGGGCGGTCGCGCCGGACAAGCCTGAAGGCGCGCCCGCCTCCAACAAAAGTCGCAGACCGGGACTTGCGCCGCGCGCGACTTTCGGCCCGATCGTCAACGCCCGCCTTCGGGATTCTGAAAGTCCAGAGGCGCAACCGCGTCACCGGCATGCCCGCCGCCCCTCTTTGATTTCTTTACTTTAATGAAATTACAATATATTTTTAAGTATGCAGAATTAAATTGTGGAGGACCTATTCATGAAAGCTGGAAAGTTTATTTACGCAACTGTCTTGGCGCTCGCCTGCTTCGGCGCAGCCGCGCCATACGCGCTATCCGGCCAAATTGACTACAATCCCAGGAAGTACAAAGGGCATGGCATTGCCAGATATGAGGGATTCTTTCCTGATTATTGCTATTACTTGCATGGACTGACCACAATCACGAGCTGCGATCTGACTGGCGTCACCGGGGTGAATGTTGCTCCGGATCCCATAGATTATGAATTGGTATTCAAATATAAAGCTCGCGCAGACGATTCTTTTGAAGAATATCCTTGGGTAGACACCCAATATGTCGGAGAAGTAACCATTTTTGACAAACGCAGGAAAAAGGTGATTTACAGGGGCATGCTGGGCGTCCAGTCAAATGGCGCCGATACGGACTTCTTGCCCAGATCCGCCCAGAAATGCGGCTTGCTGCTTGGGGATTGCGCCGGGACGGATTATGGATCTTATCCCTACGAGATAAATCGGGACGACTATCTGGAATTCCGACGTGACATCGGGTCGGAGGGTCCTCCATATTTCCCGCCCCTATCCTCATTTCTCATATCCGAATCGGTCTACTTCATCAACGTCGAAACTCGGGAATCCATTTCACTCTTCATGGCGTCCAGACCCGAACTGGTCTCTGGAAATTTTGCCGTGGTCCCGTTGCCGAATTCAGGAATTTTCCTGCTGACGCCGTTGATTGCCGTCATTCTTGGCGGCGCGAGGCGGCGATCGGCCCGAACCATCCCCAACCAAGGCCGCGCAATCGCCTGAACGCTGGGCCGGCGGGGTCAGGCCATGCGGATCGTGCTGACATCCGTCCAGTCGCCGTCTCCGCCGTTCGCGCGGCAGGACAGCGCGCATGCGCCCCCGTCTTCGCTGACGACGCGGTAATCGAAATCCGCCCCGACGCCGTGCTGGGCGCGCAGGCGGGTTTCCGCCCCGGGGGCGTTCAGGGCGGCGCGGAAGGTCGCGATCTGCCGGGGCCAGTGGAACCTGGGTTCCAGTTTCCATCCGCCCGTGGGATTGGTCTCGCTGTCCTGGGCCGCCGGATGGGCGAGCGCGCCGAACAGCAGAATCAGCGCTGGCGGCCCCTGCAGATACTCGATGGCCCTGGCGATCAGGGCGTCGACGGCGGCGCCGGGCGTGGCGATGGTCAGATGCATGCCCGCCAGGCGCCCCGCCGCCGTCGCGGCGGCGACGCCGGTGCAGGTGCTGATGCCGGGAAAAATCAGTTCATCCGCATCCCAGCCAACGTAATCTTCGCGAATCTGGTCGCCGAAGCCCGGGGTGAATCGGGCGTTTTGCGTTGAGTATCGCGCGACGATCGGCATCGTGTCCTCCTTTGGCGACAGCTTTCCGGATATCCACCAATACGCGACTCTCGCCAAAATTTCCTTCACAATCCGGACCGCCGCCCGACGCCGCTAGGGCCGCAGCCCCGCCACGGCCGCGCGCTGCGCCACCAGCGCCTGCACGATGTCGATGCTCGGCGTGGCGATGCCGGTCAGGCGGCCCAGTTCCTGCACCGCGCTCACCAGCGCGTCGATTTCCATGGGGCGCCCGGCCTCCAGATCCTGCAGCATCGAGGTGCGATGCGCGCCCACCGCCGCGCCGCCGTCGATGCGCCGCTCGACGCCGACGGGAAACTTCACGCCCAGCGTCTCGCCGATGGCCTGCGCCTCGACCATCATCGCCCGCGCCACCGCCCGCGTGCCGGGATCGGTGCAGAGCACGTCCAGCGTCGCGTGGGTCAATGCGCTGATCGGGTTGAACGAAAGATTGCCCCACAGCTTCAGCCAGATCTCGTCGCGGATGCGCGGGCGCACCGGCGCCTTCAGCCCCGCCGCGACCAGGGCGCGCGACAGCGCCAGCGCGCGATCCGATCTTTCGCCCGAGGGTTCGCCCAGGCTGAACCGGTTGCCCTCGATCAGCTTCACCAGCCCCGGTTCGACCACCTCCGCCGCCGGGTAGACCACGCAGCCGAGCGCCCGTTCGGGGCCGATGCCGTCCCATTGGACCCCGCCCGGATCCACCGCCGCGATGCGGGTGTCCTGCAAGGGCCCCTCGAAGCGATGAAAATACCACCAGGGCACGCCGTTCACCCCCATCACCACCGTGGTGTCGGGGCCGAGCAACGGCTGCATGGCCCCGACCACGCCGGGCACGGAATGCGCCTTCAGGGTGATGATGACGTAATCCTGCACCCCCAGCGCCGCCGGGTCGTCGGAGGCGCGCACTTCGTGGGCGGTCTGCGCGCCGTTCTCGATCAGCCGCAGCCCGTTCGCCTGCATCGCCGCCAGATGCGGCCCGCGCGCCACCAGGCTGACCTCGGCGCCGGTCGCGTCCCGCGCGCCGGCCAGCTTGGCGCCCAGAAAGCCGCCGATCGCCCCGGCCCCGAAAATGCAGATTTTCATTCTTTCGCAATCCTTTCCGCGACCTGACCCGGCTCAGCCCAGGCCGAGCTTTTCCGCCAGCCCGATGCGCTGCAGCTTGCCAGTGGCGCCCTTGGGGATCTCGTCGAGCAGCTTTATCACCCGCGGGCATTTGAAATCCGCCAGCCGGGCGCGGGCGAAATCGCGAATTTCGCGATCGGTCGCCGCGGCGCCCTCGCGCAGCACCACCGCGGCGCCGACGTCTTCGCCCAGCGTGCGGTGCGGGATGGCGAAGGTCACCACCTGCGCCACCGCCGGGTGGTCCATCAGCACCTCGTCCACCTCCAGCGGGCTGATCTTTTCGCCGCCGCGATTGATGATCTCCTTCAGCCGCCCGGTCAGCCGCAGGTAGCCCTCGTCGTCAAAGGCGCCCTGATCGCCGGTGCGAAACCAGCGCCGCCCGTCGATCTCGAAGAAATTCTTGGCGTTGGCCTCTGGGTTGGCCTCGTAGCCGGGGGTGACGTTGGGGCCGGAGATCACCACCTCGCCGGTCTCGCCCGCGGGCAGCAGCCGGTCCTCGGTTTCACTGGCGGTGGTCACCAGCGGCCCGGCGGCGACGCCCACCGACCCGGGCTTTCGCGGCCGCGGCGGCAGGGGGTTGGAGCACATCTGATGCGCCGCCTCGGTCATGCCGTAGCTTTCGATCACCGGGGCGCCGAACGCCTGCTCCACCGCCAGCATCACCTGCGGCGGCAGCGAGGCCGAGGAGGAGCGGATGAAGCGCAGCCGCTTGCGCGCCCGTTCGGTGATCTCGGCGTTGCGCGGGGCGCGCGGCAGCAGCGCCTGATGCATGGTCGGCACGGCGGTGAACCATGTGGGCGCGGCGACGTCGAGCCAGCGGAAGAAGCGCAAGCCGTCAAAGCCCGGCGCGCACCAGATCGAGCCGCCCGCCGCCAGCGACGACAGCGTCGCCGCCACCAGCCCGTGGATATGGAACAGCGGCATGACGTTGAGGCAGCGATCCTCCGGCCCAAGATCCAGCGCGGCGCCGATATGCGCGGCCGAGGCGCAGAGATTGGCCTGCGTCAGCGGCACGATCTTGGGGCGCGACGTGGTCCCCGAGGTGTGCAGCACCAGCGCGATGTCGTCAGGCCCCGGCGGGGTCGCGTCGGCTTGCGATTCGGCGCCCCCGAACGGCCCGCCCTCGGCGCGCAGGGAAAAATCCCCGGCGCCGCCGCCCGGGGTCAGGCGCAGCACGCCGACGCCGCGCGCCCGCGCCGCCGCCAGCGCCGGGCCGTCGTAATCCGCCATGACGATCAGCGCCCTGGCGTTGAGGTCGGACAGATAGAAATCGAATTCCTCGCCCCGGTAGCCGGGGTTGAGCGGCGCCGTGGTCGCGCATTGGGCGACGGCGAGGAAGGCCGCCGCCATCTCCGGCCCGTTGGGCAGCACGATCGCCACCCGGTCGCCGCGCCCGATGCCGGCGGCGGCGAGCGCGCCCCGGATGCGCGCGGTCAGATCGCGCAGCGCCCCGTGGCTGAGCCAGTCGCGATCGGGCGCGCCGATCGCCGGCGATTCGGCGGGATGGGCGGCAAGAACCGCCGAAACGGTTCGCCCGGCGACGGGGTGATGGGTCTGCGCCAATTCGCTGGTCTCCAAGATTGCTGCGCGCCTCCGGTCCCGGCAGGCGGTCCCGACGACGCCCCTTGTCGCCCCCGCCCGCGCCGCGCGGGGGCGGGGGGCCGGACAAGACGCGGCGCCCGGACGCCAGGCGGTCGGGACGGATGGCGCAGCCTAGTCCAATTGCCCCAAGCGGTGGAAGCGCCTTGATTTTCACCTGTCGGAATTGGGTTTTTCCTGATTCTGGGTCCTGTCGCGCCGCGAATGCCCCATAGGCGCGAATGCCCCCAAACAGCGTTTGCGTTCCCTGGCGCCCTGCGCATGCATGAACGGCGTTTGGGAGGTTTGCGTTGCGCGGATGGGCCATGCCGCGGGCAATCCGTTCGCGCCGTCAAGGACATGGGCGGATGCCATCTGCGCACCGGGCCGGAGGCCGGAACCGGCGCCGCCCAGCTTTCCGACCTGCCGGCGCATTCTTGATGACGACGCAGAACGCCCTCGGATCGACCGAGGCGCATGACAGCGACGTCAGCGACATCGCGCCGATCGCGGACATGGCGGCGCGCGGCAGGCCGATTTCAACCCGCCCGCCGGGCTTGCCGGCGCCTCGGACCTGTCGCGCTTCAATGGCGCGCGCGCGGGGGGTTCGGCGACGAGTCGCGCGGCGGCGGGGCGTGCAGGTCCCGCCTGGGGCCGCCCTTGTCTTGTTGTCCATGCGGTCGCCGCCCCCGCGCTGGACGGGCGGGCGGGCGATTGCTAGCTTCGGCGCGGTTCAGGGGCGCGGCGCGCGCTCCGATGATCGGGAGATCGCCCCCATGCCCACGCCCCCGTCGCCGCCCCGCCTTGCGGCGCCGCCCTCGCCACGCCCCGCGGCGCGCCGATGATCGGATGGCGGCTGCGGCTTTGGGTTCCGCTGACGCTGCTGCTGTCCTCGGCGGCGTCGATGGCGCTGGAGATCGTCGCCGGGCGGGCGCTGGCGCCCTATGTGGGCATGTCGCTTTACAGCTGGACGGCGGTGATCGCGGTGGTGCTGACCGGGCTGTCGCTGGGGCACTGGATCGGCGGCGCGCTGGCCGACGGCGCGGCGCGGCCCGGGCGCGCCGTGGGGCTGGCGCTGATCGGGGCCGCGATCGCCACCGCCGCGAGCCTGCCGTTGCTGCGCCTCGCCGCGCCGGGGCTGGAGGCCGCGCCCCCCATCGGGCGCATCGGCGCGCTGGCGCTGGCGGCGTTCTTCCTGCCGAGCCTGCTGGCCGGGCTGCTGTCGCCATTGCTGACCAAGATGGCGCTGGAGGCCGATCGCGCCGCCGCCGGCCGGGTGCTGGGGCGGATGTTCGCGCTGGGCGCGGCGGGGGCGATACTCGGCACGCTGGCGGCGGGGCTGGTCATGATTTCCTGGCTGGGCAGCGCCGCATCGGCGCTGAGCGTGGCGGCGGTCTACGCGCTGCTCGCCATCCCCTATTTCGGGCGCGTCGGCGGCGGCGGCGCGCTGGCGGTGGCGCTGGGCGTCGCGGCGCTGGGCGCGACCCCCGGCGCGCTGGCCACGCCCTGCGCGCGGGAAAGCGCCTATTACTGCATCCGCGTCGATGACACCCGCTACATGGGGCGCCCGGCGCGGATCATGGCGCTCGACCACCTCGCGCACGGGGTCAACGTGCAGGCCGACCCGACGCTGCTGCTGTCGCCCTATCTGGCCCTGGTCGACGAGGTGGTGCGCGCGCGGTTTCCCGGCCCGGCGCTGGATGCGTTCTTCGTCGGCGGCGGGGCCTACACCCTGCCCCGCGCCTGGGCGGCGCAGTATCCGGACGCCCGCCTGACCGTGGCCGAGATCGACCCGGAGGTGACGGCGCTGGCCGCGCAGCGCATGTGGTTCGACCCCGCCAGCGCCGAGATCCTGCACATGGACGGCCGCATGGCGCTGCGCCGCCTGCCCGAATCGCGCCGCTTCGACGTGATCTTCGGCGACGCCTTCAAGGACGTGGCCATCCCCCAGCATCTGGTCACCGACGAATTCCACGCCGAGATTGCGCGCCGCCTGAAGCCCGGCGGCATCTACGCGATCAACGTGGTGGACGCGCTGCGCGCGCCGCGCTTCCTGCTGTCGCTCGCCCACAGCCTGCAACGGCGCTTCGCCAGCGTCGAACTGTGGCTCGACCGCGCCGAAATCCGCCCGGAGGAGGCCCGCGCCACCTGGATCCTGCTGGCCTCGGACCGCCCCACCGGGCTGGACCGGCTTGCCGCCACCCGCGGCCTGCCCCGCGACTGGGTGCGCGCGCCCACCGCGGCGATGATCGCGCTGGCCCCGCCGGGGGAGCCGATCCTGCTCACCGACGACTACGCGCCGGTGGACCGGCTGATGGGGCGTCTGCTCACCGATCCGGCGCTGGCCAACTAGCCCGCCTGGCGCGTCTTCTTCTTCAGATCCCGGAAATCATGCACGCCGGGCAGCGCGGTGGGGTCCTGGCCGGGGGCGAACAGCTGGTGTTTCTGCACCTTCTGGGTGCCGGTCACCGGCAGTTCGGGCACGAAGCGCAGCCAGCCCGGGGGCTTGTAATAGGCCAGCAGATCGAAGGCGTGATCGAACAGGGTCCTGGCCATGGCCGCATCGGGCGCGACGCCGTCCTTCAGCACCACGCAGGCGTAGACCTCCTCGTCGCGGATCGGGTCGGGCACGGCAAGCGCCGCCGCCTGCGCCACCGCCGCGTGACCGTGCAGGACCGCCTCGACCTCGGCGGCGGCGATGTTCTCGCCGGAGCGGCGGATGATGTTCTTCTTGCGGTCGATGAAGAACAGCATCCCGGATTCGTCCATGCGCACCGTGTCGCCGGTATGGAACCAGCCGCCGCGCCAGGCCTCCGCAGTGGCCTCGGGCTTGTTGAGATAGCCCGAGAAGAAGCCTTTTCGCGGCGTGGCGGCGGAATGGCGCATGATCATCTCGCCCGGCGCGCCGACCGGCACGTCGCGATCCTCGCCATCCACGTCCTCGACCACGCGCACCTCCAGCCCCGGGCGCGCGCGCCCGAAGGCGCGGGTGTCGATGTGGCGCGGGTCTTCATGGGCGGTGATGGCGCGGCACATCTCGGTCATGCCCCAGACCTCGATCAGCGGCACGCCGAAGCGCGCCTCGCAGGGGCGGTGCAGCGAGGGCTCGACCCCCGCGCCCACCATCATCCGCAGGCCATGCGCCTTGTCGTCGGGCGATTCGGGCACGGCCATCAGCGCCGGGATCACCACGCCGAGGTAATGGGCGATGCTGGCGCGGCAGTCGCGGATGTCGCGCCACCAGGCGGCGCGGCTGAAGCGCGCGGGCTGGATCTGGCAGCCGCCGCTCAGCATCATCGCGAAGATGGTCAGGATGCCGGCGTTCACATGGAACAGCGGCAGCGGGTTGTAGAGCCGCTCGCCCTCGCTCATGGCCATGCGCCCGCCCGTCGCGAGATACCAGCGCCCCAACTCCAGTTCGTAGGCGTGGGACAGGATGCAGCCCTTGGGCCGCCCGGTGGTGCCCGAGGTGTAGACGAGGCTGGCCTCCTGCGCGTCGTCGAAGGTTTTCGCAGCCCTGGTCCGGGGCGCCGGCAGATCGCCCTGCGGCGCCGGCCCGACAACGGGAACGGGGCGGCCCAGCGCCATGGCGGCGTCGAACTGGGCGCGCAGCGGCGGCGCGACCACGGCGAGGTCGGGGGCGCTGTCCTCCAGGATATAGGCGATTTCGGCGGGCCGCAGATCGGGATTGATCGGCACGCAGGACACGCCAAGCGCGTTCATCGCCAGTTTCCAGGCCACATGCGCGGGGCGGTTTTCCAGGTGCAGGGCGATGCGATGCCCCGGCCCGCAGCCCGCCTGCGCCAGCCGGACGCGCAGCGCCGCGACCTGCGCGGCGATCTCGGCGTAGCTCAGTTCGACGCCCTCGGGGTTCCAGGCGCGGGCCGCGTCGGCGGGGATGCACAGAAAAGGCGCCGGACCATGGCGCGCGGCGGCCAGGTCGAAGGCCGCGCCGATGGTCAGACCGGTCGAATCGATCATCTGGGTTCCTTTCGCGCGACCGCCCGGCCGCCGGTTTGCGGCGGGGCGGTCGCGAAGCTGTCGCTGGTCGGGGGCGCGGCGGCGTTCAGCCCGGATACCGGGCCTGCAGCGCCGCCAGCCCGGCTTCGTAGATGCCGCCGATCAGCGCGTCGGAATCCTCGCCCAGCGGGTCGAAGGTCGAGGACCAGAACACCCGGCAGCCCCTGCCCTCGGGAAAGCAGGTGAGCGTGGACTTGTAATTGGCCACCGGCAGCGGCCCCTCGACGATCGAGTAGCGGTAAAGATGGTCGCCCTCTTCGTCGAGCCGCTCCAGAATCAGATCGCCGCCGACCAGCGTCAGGTGGCGGTGGCGCACGCCTTCGAGATCCACCAGTTCGCATTTCTCGATGGCCGGGTGCCAGTCGGCGATGGCCCCGAACGGGCCGATCTCGGACCAGACCCGACCGGCCTTGGCCGGCAGATCGACCCAGCGCTCCACCCGGTCGCGCGGTTCATGGTCGGTCATGGCGATGTCTCCCCTTCATGTGGCGGCCCGAAAACGACGGTCTTCGGGCGCGGGCCGGCTTCGGCGTTGATCGGCCGCGCCGCGCAGGCTAATTCAGTTTCGGGCTTCTGCGCGATGCGTCAATGTATTCCGCGCCGCGCCGGCGCGCCGTCGGGCGGACCGGGCAAACGCGGACCGGGCAAACGCAATCGTGCCAACGCCCCTATGGCCTTTGCGCGCGACCCCGACTAACCTGCCTTTCGAATGGAGGACCGATCTCGTGGAAATGAATGGCTCGATAGACATAGCCGCGCCGCGCGAGGTGGTGTGGGCCGCGCTCAACGACCCGGAGACGCTGGCCAGATGCATCCCCGGCTGCACCGAGATGGCGGGCAGCCCCGAGGACGGCTTCGAGGCCACGGTGGTGCAGAAGGTCGGCCCGGTGAAGGCCACCTTCAAGGGCGCGGTGAAGCTCAGCGACATCGTGCCCGGCGTCAGCTACCGCATCAGCGGCGAAGGCAAGGGCGGCGCCGCCGGTTTCGCCAAGGGCGGCGCCGCGGTGACGCTGAGCGACGGCGAGGGCGACAATGCGGGCGGCACGGTGCTGACCTACGAGGTCGAGGCCAAGGTCGGCGGCAAGCTGGCGCAGCTCGGCTCGCGCCTGATCGACGGATTCGCCAAGAAGATGGCGGCGCAGTTCTTCGACCGCTTCCGCCAGGAAGTCGAAGGGCCGCAAGACGACGACGCCGAAAGCGCCGATGACGCGGCGGACGGCAAGAAGAAAAGCTGGCTGAGCCGGATCACCGGCTGAGCCGTCCAACAGGTCCAGACAGGGCCAACAGGTCCAAACAGGGAGGGACGCATGACGATTGTTTCCATGCGGGTGAACGGCAAGGCCGTCGCCGGCGACGTAGAGGGGCGCACGCTGCTTTCGCAGTTTCTGCGCGAGGAGCTTCATCTGACCGGCACCCATGTGGGCTGCGACACCTCGCAATGCGGGGCCTGCGTGGTGCATGTGGACGGCAAGGCGGTGAAGTCCTGCACCATGCTGGCGCAGGAAGCGCAGGGCGCGGACGTCACCACCATCGAGGGCATGGCCAGGCCCGACGGCGACCTCGGCGTGATCCAGGCGGCGTTTCAGGAACATCACGGGCTGCAATGCGGGTTCTGCACCCCGGGCATGGTGATGTCGGCCGCGGATCTGCTGAAGACCAACGCCAGCCCCTCGGAGGCCGAGATCCGCGCCTATCTGGAAGGCAACATCTGCCGCTGCACCGGCTATCACAACATCGTCAAGGCGATTCAGGCGGCGGCGGCAGAACTGTCGGGCGCCTCGGTCGCGGCGGAGTGATCCGGCCCGCGCACCGATCGGGCGCGCTGAATCGGGCGCGCTGATCGGGCGGCCGACCCGACCCGGCGGACGCGCAGGCGCAGGCCGCGCGCGCCGCCGCCGGATCGACCGCCCGATCGAGACCGCCCGATCGAGACCGCCCGATCAACCGGGAAACCGCCCCGCGCCGGGCCGCCTCGTCAGGGGGCGGCCGACGCGCAGGGGGCGCGGCGACGCGAAAGCGCGGCCGCATCGTCAAACACAGGGCCGGTCCGCGCCGCGAACGCGCGGCGGCGGAGAAATCGGCCCCAGGGAGGACCAAGAAATGCCCAAGGATTTCGGCATAGGCGCATCGTCAAAGCGCCGCGAGGACGTCCGGTTTCTGACCGGAAACGGCAAGTACACCGACGACATCAACATCGCCCGCCAGACCCACGCGTATTTCCTGCGCTCGAACGTGGCGCATGGCAGGATCAACGGCATCGACGTCAGCGCGGCTGAATCGGCGCCCGGCGTGCTCAGGGTGTTCACCGGCAAGGATTTCGAAGGCGTCGGCGGCATCCCCTGCGGCTGGTGCGTCACCGACCGCTTCGGCGAACCGATGAAGGAGCCCGCGCATCCGGTGCTGGCCCAGGGCAAGGTGCGCCATGTGGGCGATCCCATCGCCGTGGTGATCGCCGAGAGCCTCGCCGAGGCCCGCGACGCGGCCGAAAAGATCGATCTCGACATCGAGGAGCTGCCCGCCGTCGTCGACATGAAGGCGGCGCTTGGCGACGGGTCGACCAAGGTGCATGACGATCTCGCCGACAACCTCTGCTTCGACTGGGGCTTCGTCGAGGAAAACAAGGAGGCCGTGGACGCCGCCATCAAGGGCGCCCATCACGTCACCACGCTGGAACTGGTCAACAACCGGCTGATCGCCAACCCCATGGAGCCCCGCGTCGCCATCGGCGACTACGACCGCTCCACGGACGAGCACACGCTCTACACCACCTCCCAGAACCCGCATGTGATCCGCCTGCTCATGGGCGCCTTCGTGCTGGGCCTGCCGGAACACAAGCTGCGGGTGGTCTCGCCCGACGTGGGCGGCGGCTTCGGCACCAAGATCTTCCACTACGCCGAGGAAGCCTTCTGCACCTTCGCCGCCAAGGCGGTGGGGCGACCGGTGAAATGGACCGCCGATCGTTCCGAGGCGTTCGTGTCCGACGCCCATGGCCGCGATCACGTGACCAAGATCGAACTGGCGCTGGACGAGGACGGCAAGTTCCTGGCCCTGCGCACCGACACGCTGGCCAACATGGGCGCCTATCTGTCGACCTTCGCGCCCTCGGTGCCGACCTGGCTGCACGGCACGCTGATGGCGGGCTGCTACACCACGCCGCTGGTCTATGTGAACGTCAAGGCGGTGTTCACCAACACCGTGCCGGTGGACGCCTATCGCGGCGCCGGGCGCCCGGAGGCCTCGTTCCAGCTTGAACGCGTCGTGGACATGGCCGCCAAGGAAATGGGCATCGACCCGGTGGAGCTGCGCCGGCGCAATTTCATCAAGCCGGACCAGTTTCCCTATGACACCCCGGTGGCGCTGACCTACGACACCGGCAATTACGACGCCACCCTGGACAAGGTGCTGGAGATGTGCGACCGGGACGGCTTCGAAGCCCGCCGCGCGCAAAGCGCCGCCAACGGCAAGCTGCGCGGGCTCGGCATCGCCCATTACATCGAGGCCTGCGGCATCGCGCCCTCCAACCTCGTGGGCCAGCTCGGGGCGCGCGCCGGGCTTTACGAAAGCGCCACGGTGCGGGTGAACCCCACGGGGTCGATCTCGGTCTACACCGGGTCGCATTCCCACGGTCAGGGGCACGAGACCACCTTCCCGCAGGTGATCGCCGACATGCTGGGCATCGACGAAGCCCAGATCGACATCGTGCATGGCGACACCGCCAAGATCCCCATGGGCATGGGCACCTACGGGTCGCGTTCGCTTGCCGTCGGCGGTTCGGCCATGGTGCGCGCCACCGAAAAGATCATCGCCAAGGCCAAGAAGATCGCGGCGCATCTGATGGAGGCGGCGGAGGGCGACGTGGAACTCGCCAACGGCGAATTCACCGTTGCGGGCACCGACAAGAAGGTCGCCTGGACCGATGTCACCCTGGCCGCCTACGTGCCCCACAACTATCCGCTCGAGGAACTCGAACCGGGGCTGGAGGAAACCTCCTTCTACGACCCGTCCAACTTCACCTACCCCGCCGGCGGCTACGCCTGCGAGGTCGAGGTCGATCCCGACACCGGCAAGGTGGATGTGCTCGGCTTCTGGACCGCGGATGATTTCGGCAATGTCATCAACCCGATGATCGTCGGCGGACAGGTGCATGGCGGCGTCGCGCAGGGTCTGGGACAGGCGCTGCTGGAACACGCGGTCTATGACGAGAACGGCCAGCTGATTTCGGGCAGCTACATGGACTACGCGATGCCGCGGGCGGATGACATCCCCTCGATCGAGGTGGACCATTCCTGCCAGACGCCCTGCACCCACAACCCGCTCGGGGTGAAGGGCTGCGGCGAGGCCGGGGCGATCGGATCGCCTCCGGCGCTGGTCAACGCGGTGATCGACGCGCTGAACGCCGGCGGCCATGACATCGCCCATATCGACATGCCCCTGAGCCCCGCCCGGGTCTGGGCGGCGATGAACGGCTGAACCGACGGCGCCGCGGTCCCGCAGGGCGGGGGCGCGGCGCACAGGACATAAATCGCTCCAATGGGAGACCGGACATGTATGAGTTCGAATTCGTGAAACCCACCTCGATCGACGACGCGGTGGCGGCGCTCAAGGCCGAGGACGCAACCGCGCTCGGCGGCGGGCAGACCCTGATTCCGACGCTGAAGCAGCGGCTGGCGCAGCCGTCTTCGCTGGTCAGCCTGACCGGCGTCGACGGGATGGTCGGGGTTTCGGCCGGTGACGGCGCGGTCAGCGTCAAGGGCGCCACCACCCATGCGGCGGTGGCCGAGGCGGCCGCGGCCAGCTTCCCGGCGCTGGCCGATCTGGCCAGCCATATCGGCGATCCGGCGGTGCGCAACCGCGGCACCATCGGCGGCTCGCTGGCCAATAACGACCCGTCGGCGGACTACCCGGCGGCGGCGCTGGCCTGCGGCGCCACGATCGTCACCAATGCGCGCGAAATCGCCGCCGACGACTATTTCCAGGGCATGTTCACCACGGCGCTGGAGGACGGCGAGATCATCACCGAGGTGCGCTTCCCGATCCCCGAGGCGGCCAATTACCAGAAATTCCTCCAGCCCGCCTCGCGCTTCGCGCTTGTCGGGGTGTTCGTCGCGCGCGGCGCCGACGGGGTGCGGGTGGCGGTCACCGGCGCGTCGGAGGACGGCGTGCATCGCTGGACCGAAGCGGAGGCCGCGCTGTCGGCGGATTTCTCGGCCGGGGCGCTGGACGGGCTGTCGGTGTCGGCGGACGGCATGATCGCCGATCTGCATGGCTCGGCCGCCTATCGCGCGCATCTCGTCAAGGTGCTGACCGGACGCGCCGTCGCCGCCTGCTGATCCGGGCGCCCGCCTCCCCGGATGCAAGGTCCGAAGGCCGGGCCCGGCCTTCGGGGGCGGCGCGCCTCTCTGTCGAATGAAAGACGGCCCCGCCGACAAGGCGGGGCCGTTTCCATGTCCGGGCCAGGCCGCGTCGCCGATGCGGGCGGTTCCGGGCGGTTCCGGGCGAAAAGGCGATTCATGAGAAGAAAAAAACGGGACGCGCCGCTGATCGCCAGTATGAGGCGTGGACGCGTCCCAGTAATGTCAGCCGTCATGTAGATAACGACCCGAGGGACAATAATGGGTTTATCGCCCTTGATCTCGGCATCCGCATGGTTGAATTGCGTCGGTTTCTGGGCCTTTGCCTTTCGCGGCGAAACCGGGGCTGAACGCTCACCCCGGTTTCGCCGCGAAAGGCAGCGCCCGCAGCAGCGCGTCCACGGCCTCGGGCGCGGCAAAGCCCAGCACCACCGGCAACGGCATGGCGAGGCCGCGAAAATCCGGCGGCAGGCGCACCGCGTCCTTTTCGGTGGTGACCAGCCGCGCGCCGAGCCGCGCCGCCTCGGCCTGCAATCGGCGCAGCGCGCGCGGCTGGAATGCGGCGTGATCGGGGAAGGCGTGGGTCGCGACCAGATCCGCGCCGAGCCCGCGCAGGGTGTCGAAGAATTTTTCCGGCCGCCCGATGCCGGCGAAGGCCAGCACCCGCTGCCCGCGCCAGTCGACGCCGATCTCGCGGGCGCGGATCTCGCCCGCCAGCACCGGCATTTGGGCAAGCGCCGGCCAATCGCGCAGCAGCCGGGCGCGCGCCGGCGCCGGGCCGATGGCCAGCACCGCGTCGGCGCGCGCCAGCCCCGCCGCCACCGGTTCGCGCAACGGCCCGGCGGGGATCATCAGCCCGTTGCCGAAGCCCGCCTCGGCATCCACCGCCAGGATCGACAGGTCCTTGACCAGCGCCGGATTCTGGAACCCGTCATCGAGCAGAATCGCCTCGGCCCCCGCCGCCGCCGCCGCCCTGGCGCCCGCCGCGCGGTCTCTTGACACCCAGACCGGCGCGAAGGCGGCAAGCAACTGCGCCTCGTCCCCGGTCAGCGCCGCGTCGTCACGGGCGATGTCCACCAGATGCGGCCCCGTTCCGGCCCCGCCAGCCGACCCGCCAGCCGTTCCCCCATGGCCGCGCGTCACCACATGCGCGGCGATCCCCAGCGCGGCGAGCCGTTCCAGCAGCGCGATCACCGTCGGCGTCTTGCCGGCGCCCCCGGCGGTGAGGTTGCCGACGCAGATCACCGGGACCGGCGCCCGCCAGGGCCGCGCCCGGCGCAGCCGCCGCGCCGTGGCCCAGCCATAGATCCGCCCCAGCGGCGCCAGCAGCCGCGCCAGCGCCCCGGGCGCGGCGGGCGGCGCGGCCCAGAATCGCGGCGCCCGGATCATCCGCCGCCCCCGCGCGCCGCCGGGGGCGGCAGCAGCGGCGCCAGCAGCTCCATGACCCGGGCCAGGGCGTCGCCGCCATCGCCAAGCGCGGCGCGGGCGGCGGCGGTCATCTCGTCGCAGAGCCGCGCATCCCCCAGCAGATCGGCGACCCGGGCGCCCAGTTCGGCGGCGTCCCGCACCTGCGCCGCGCCGCCCGCCGCGTCCAGCGCCTTGTATTCGGCGGCGAAATTGGCGCTGTCCGGCCCGTGCAGGATCGCCGCGCCCAGCGCCGCCGGCTCGTGGGGGTTGTGCCCGCCATGGGGGGCAAGCGAGCCGCCGATGAAGGCGACCGGGGCCAGCCGCAGCCACGCCCCCATTTCGCCCAGCGTGTCGAGCAGATGGATATCGCCGCCGGGCGGGTCGCCCAGCGACCGGCGCGTGACCTTCAGCCCCGCGGCGGCGAAGCGCGCGGCGATCGCGCCGCCCCGCTCGGGATGGCGCGGCGCGATCAGGGTCAGCAGCCCGGGGATGCGTGCGGCGGCGATGCGATGCGCCTCGGCCGCCGCGTCCTCCTCGCCGGCATGGGTGGAGGCGGCGAGCCAGAGCGGCCGGCCCGGCGAGGCAAGCGCCGCGCGCGCTTCGGGCAGGTCCGGCGGCGCCGCCCCGGCCTTCAGCGATCCGGTGAGAAACAGTTTTTCCGGCGCCCCGCCCAATGCCTTCAGACAGTCGGCGCTGGCCGCGTCCTGCGCCGCGATCAGCGCGAATCGCGACAACAGCGCGGCGATCATCCCCGGCGCCCAGCGCGCCCAGCCCCGGGCCGATCTTTCCGACATGCGCGCATTGACCAACGCCAGCGGGGCGCCGCGCGCCGCGGCCTCGACGATCAGCGCCGGCCACAGCTCGCTCTCCACCCAGATGCACAGATCCGGGCGCCAGTGGTCGAGAAACCCCCGCACCGCGCTCAGCAGGTCGATGGGAACGAACTGGTGCCGGGCGCGCGGCGGCAGGCGTTCGGCCATCAGCCGGGCGGAGGTGACGGTGCCGGTGGTGACCAGAAACTCCAGATCCGGGCGCGCGGCGGCCAGCGCGCCGATCAGCGGCAGCAGCGACAGGGATTCGCCGACGCTGGCGGCGTGCAGCCAGATCAGCGGCGCCGCGGGGCGGGGCAGACCGGCGCGCCCGAACCGTTCGCCCATGCGCGCGGGATCCTCCTTGCCGCGCGCCGCGCGCCGCGCCAGCAGCCGCCGGGCCACGGGGGCCAAGGCGCGCGCGGCGCCCAGATAGGCGGTCAGCATCGGCGAGACGCTCATCCCGCCGGCGCCTCCGGCTCCACCGGCATGCGCCCGACCAGTTCGTCGGCGCGGCGGGTGACCGCGATCAGCGCCGCCTCGATGGTCAGGCGATGGGCTTCGAGCGCCCCGGGCGCCGGATCGGCGGGCGGCGGGATCGGCGCCCCGAACACCTTGGCGCCGCGATCGAAAAGCCGCGGCAGCAGGAACCGGTCCCAGCTGCGCAGGATTTTTCCGCGCGCCGTCGAATAGGCGAAGGGGATCACCGCGACGCCAAGCTGCGCCGACAGGTTGGCGACGCCCGGCTGGCAACGCATGCGCGGGCCGCGCGGCCCGTCCGGGGTCAGCACCAGCGTCAGGTGTTCATTGTCGCGAAACGCCGCCAACGCCGCCTCGAAGGCGGCGCGCCCGCCCTTGTCCTTGTCGGCCTTGCGCGGATCATGGGTCGAGCCGCGCACCGAGGGCGCGCCGAAATAGCGGATGCAGGTGGCGATGATCTCGCCGTCGCGGTTGTTGGAGATCATCGCCCGCACATTCATGCGCCGGGTCTTGTCGGCCGGAATGATCAGCAGCCGTCCGTGCCAGACCGGGATCAGCCAGCGCCCCTCGCCGGTCCTCAGGGCGTCGCGGATCTCCGCGCCCTCGATGACCCAGCGCGTGGTGCGGTCCGCCAGCAGGATATAGCCCGCCCCGGCCAGCGCCGCCATGTGGCGCAGGATGCGGTTGGAGCGCACGTGGCGCAGGATCGAGGCCATGGCGGCGCGGGCGGGAGGCGGGCGGCCTCAGCCCAGCTCCTCGGTGGGGCTGGCCTCGACCTCTTCGTCGCGCAGGCGGTGGATATGGGCGATGAAATAGCGCATATGGGCGTTGTCGACGGTGCGGTGCGCGGCGTCCTTCCAGGCGGCGTAGGCGCTGGCGTAATCGGGAAACATGCCGACGATGTCGATTCCGCCGATGTCGCGAAACTGCGTGCTCTGGGGGTCTTCCAGTTCGCCGCCAAAGACGAGATGCAGGCGTTGGGTCATGATGGTCTCCGGATGCGCGGGCGGGCGCGGCCCACGATTGCGGTTGACGAGCCCTAGCCCCTGATCGCGCCGGGCGTCAATGGCCGAGGCCGCGAATGGCGGATCGGGATCCGGCCCGCGCCCGCCTTGCATTTCGAGTAGGGCGGATCCCGATCCGCCATTCGCGGCGCTTCAACCGGCGCGCCCGCCCGATCGTCGCGCCATGATCGCCCCGTGCAGGCCGGGCGCGGCGGCGATCATGCCGGGCAGCAGCGGCGTCGGGTTGTTGTAGCGCCCGGGCGCGCCTTTGCCATCGGTGACCCGGGCCCCGGCCTCGCGCGCGATCAGGTCGCCCGCCGCCACGTCCCATTCCCAGGCGTCGCGCAGGGTGATCATCGCGTCGAACCGCCCGTTGGCGACCAGGCACAGCCGATAGGCCAGCGAGGGACGAAAATGCCGCGACACCGGCGGCGGGCCGCCGGGCCACAGGTCGCCGGCCAGCTGCGCCGCGCCGGTCAGCGCCCGCGCGCCGTCCAGCCGCGTGCGCGGGCTCGGCGCGATGGGCGCGCCGTCGAGGCGCGCGCCGGCGCCGCGCGCGGCGGCGAACATCCGGTCCTTGGCTGGCAGGAACACCACCGCCGCGATCACCTCGCCGCGCGCGACGATGGCCAGCGAATGGGAAAACGCCGGCTGCCCGGCGATGAAGGCCCGCGTGCCGTCGATGGGATCGACGACGAACACCCGCTCGGCGTCGAGCCGCGCCGGGTCGTCCTCGGTCTCCTCGCTCAGCCAGCCGTGATCGGGGCGCGCGGCGGTGAGCATGGCGCGCAGCATGCGGTCGATCTCCAGATCCGCCTCCGTCACCGGCCCCTGTCCGCCGCCCTTGTCCCAGGTTTCCGGGTCCGCGCGGAAATGGCGCAGCGCGATCTCGCCGGCCGCGCGCGCCGCATCCTCCAGCAACGCCAGATCGGCGGCGTGCGGCGCGGCGCCGGGGCCCGCCGGATCAGGCGCCGGCAAGGGTCATGCCCTCGACCAGCAGGCTCGGCACGACGGCGCCGCGATGGGGGTCGGAATCGTCGGCGGCGCGAAGCGTGGCCAGCATGTCATTGAGATTGCCGGCGATTGTCAGTTCGTTGACCGGGTAGGCGATTTCGCCGTTCTCCACCCAGAACCCCGAGGCGCCGCGGCTGTAATCGCCGGTGTTGGCGTTGATCGACGCGCCGATCAGCGAGGTGACGAGCAGGCCGGTCCCCATGTCGGATAGCAACCCCTTACGCGATGTTGCATTGGTGCAATTCAACCTGAGGTTGGTTATCGTCGGATGCGGCGGCCCGCCGGTTCCGCGCCCGGCATTGCCGGTGGTCCGCATCCCCAGCTTGCGCGCCGAGGCCAGGTCCAGCGTCCAGCCGGCAAGCGCGCCGTCGCGGATGACGGCGCGTTCGCCGGTCGCGACGCCCTCGGCGTCGAAGGGGCGAGAGGACGGGCCGCGCCGGCGCAGCGGCTCCTCGATCAGATCAAAGCCCGCGGGCAGCACGGGCTCCCCCAGCCGGTCCTTCAGCCAGCTCGACCCGCGCGCCACCGCGGCGCCGTTGGCCGCCGCCGTCAGATGCCTGATCAGCGAGGCCGCAACGCGTTCATCGTAGATCACTGTCACCGGCCCGGCGGGCGGGCGGCGCGGCGACAGGCGCGCCACGGCGCGCGCCCCCGCCACGCGGCCGATCTCCGCCGCCGCGGGAAGCTCGTCGCGGCGCCGGCGGCTTTCGGCGCGGTGATCACGCTCCATGCCCAGCCCCTCGCCGGCGATGGCCGAGACGTAGATGGAATGCGAACTGCGCGCGTAGCCCCCGGAAAAGCCGTTGCTCGCAGCCATATGCAGGCGGCTCAGCCCCCAGGCGACGCCCGAGGCCTCGACCTGGCTGACGCCCTTGACGGCGGCGGCGGCGGCCTCGGCCTCCAGCGCCGTGCGCTCCAGGTCCGCCGGGTCCGGGGCGCCCGAGGGATCTTCGAGATCCAGCGCCGCCAGATCCCAGTCGCGGGCGATCTGATCCGGGTCGGCAAGCCCGCAATACGGGTCCTCGGGCGCCGCCCTGGCCATGGCCACCGCGCGTTCGGCCAGCGCCGCGATGGTCGCGGGGCGGGCGTCCGAGGCCGACACGCAGGCCTGCCGCCGCCCGATCAGCACCCGCAGCCCCACATCGACGCCCTCGGCGCGCTCGGCTTGTTCAAGCTTGCCGCCGCGGGTGTCGATGGACAGGCTTTCGCCCTCCGCGGCCAACGCATCGGCGGAATCGGCGCCGGCGCGCCTGGCGGCGTCCAGCAGCGCCGCGCAGATCGCCGCGCCGCTCACAGGTTGACCAGCGCGTGGCCGATCACGCCGATCGACCCGAATCCAAGCACCGCCGCGCTCAACATGAATCCGGCGCCCCGCTGCCAGCGCGGCGCGTCGGGAGCGAGAAAATGCATCGCATGCAGCAGCCGCCCGGCAGTGAGCATGACCCCGAACAGGTGCAGCACCCAGACCGGCGCCCCCAGAAACGCCATGGCGAACAGCAGGATCAGGCTCATGGGCACGAATTCGATGAAATTGGCCTGCCCGCGCATGGCCCGCACCATCACCGCATGGCCGCCATCGCCCACCGACACGCCCAGTTCCAGCCGCATCTTGCCGATCTTCATGCCGAGCCAGAGCAGGATCAGGCCGTTCAGCCCGGCATAGAGCGCCACGGCGGCGATGGAGGACGTGTCGGACATGAAGTGCGGCTCCTGAAATGCGGCGCCGGCGTGGGCGCTGGGTCTGGGCGCGCCGGTGGGCGCTGGGTCTGGGCGCGCTGGTGGGCGCTGGGTCTGGGCGCGCCGGTGGGCGCGACGGAATCATCTGGCGACACCCTAGCGGCGGCGCCAACCGGGCGAAACCGGCGCGCGCTCAACCGCCGTTTGAAACACCGTCTGAAACACCGTCTCGGCCGCGCGCGAAGGCCGCCGCGGTCGCCGCCGCGATGGCGGGCAGCGCCTCGGCCTCGCGCGCGGCCAGGATCGCGCAGGCCCGCGCCACATAGTCGCGATGCAGCGGCGCCGAGTCCCGGTCGCGCCCGATCTGCAACTGCGCCACGTTCGAGGATCCATAGCGAAAGGCGCATTCCGAGGCGCCCAGATAGAATTCCCACATGCGCGCGAAACGCGCGTCATGCATGGCTTCGACCTCGGCGCGCTTCGCCTCGAAGTTTTCCCGCCAGATCTTCAGCGTATCGGCGTAATGCACGCGCCAGATCTCAACGTCCAGCATCCACAGACCGGTTTGCTCCAGCGTGCCGGCCATTTCCGACAGGCTCGGCGCGTAGCCGCCCGGAAAGATGTATTTGCGGATGAACGGCCCGGTGATCCCCGGCGGCGAATTGTGCGAAATCGTATGGATCAGCGCCAACCCGCCATGCTTGCCGTCCTGCGCCGGGACCAGCAGGTCGCGGATCTTGAGAAAATACTCCATCAGATGCCCGGCCCCCACATGTTCGAGCATCCCGACGGAGACGACGCGCTCGAACCGCCCCTCGACATTGCGATAGTCGATCAATTCGAACGTCACCCGATCCGCGAGCCCCGCCGCCGCCGCCCGCGCCCGCGCCACGGCCAGCTGTTCTTCGGACAGGGTGACGCCATGCACCTCGACCCCCGCGACTGCGGCCAGATACAGCGCCATGCCGCCCCAGCCGCAGCCGATGTCGAGCACCCGCTGCCCGGGCGCCAGTTGCAGCTTGGCGGCGATATGGCGTTTCTTGAGCAGCTGCGCCTCTTCCAGGTCCTCCTCGCCGGTGGGGAAGTAGCCGCAGGAATACTGCATGTCCGGGTCCAGCCACAGACGGTAGAAATCATTGCCCAGGTCATAATGATGCGCCACGTTGCGGCGCGACCGGGCAATGGGGTTGCGCTGCATCAGCCGCTTGCGCCGCCGGTCCAGGCCGCGAAAGAAGATGTTGCCGGGGCTGAGGTCGAAATTGCGCTTGTTGAGGAAAAACAGCTCCAGCAGCCGGATGGCGCCGCCCTCGATCTCCAGCCCGCCATCCATGTAGGCCTCGGCCGCCTTCAGCTCCGGGTCAAGCGCGATGCGCCAGTCGAGCGAGGCGTCGTTGATGCGGATCGCCACTTCGGGCCCGGGCTCGCGCCCGCCGAAAACTTCGGTCGCGCCGTCGGGGCCGGTCACATGCAGACGGCCCTTGCGGATCGCCTTGCGGAAAATCATCGGGAGAAATCGCATCGCTGGTTCGGAATCCATCTGTTGCCGGCGCGCTCCGGGACGGGCGGCGCGGGGCTTCAGCCTAGGCCGTTCCGGCGGCGTGGCAAGGCGTTGCGCGCGCGGCGCGGGCTGGCGGGGGGAGTCGATCCTAACCCATCGGAAACGAATCGCCGATAGGGTCGCACCGCGCAGGCGCCGGCATCGGCCTGCGCCGGGGCGCTCGGGTTGAACACGGGCATGGCCGTGTATAGATTCAGGCGTGAAGAACGGCGCGCCAACGCGGCGCCGTCGCGGCGTTCCGGTCAGTCAAGAAGGCGAAATTCATGAAGCGTTTCACACCCCTCCTGCGCGGCGTCGCGGCTATCGGCGTCGTGGCCATCGGCGCCGCCATGATCGCGCCCGACGCGTCGCGCGCGGCCCCCGTGGACCCCTTCGCCTCCGGCGACAACAACGCGGCGATGCTGGGCCAGGCGCTGACGCTGATGCGCGAGGGCGATCTGGAGCCGGCGGAAAAGCTGCTGCGCAATTTCATCCGCCTCAAGCCGAACGTCGCGCAAGGATACGAATATCTCGGCGCGGTGCTGGTCAGGACCGGGCGCTTCAAGGAGGCGCTGGAGGCGATCGACACCGCCCTGCGCCTGGCCCCGGATCAGGCCGGCCTGCATTTCAATCGCGGCCTTGTGCTGCTCGCGCTGAAGGACGCGGAAGGCGCGCGGCAGGCGCTGGAAGAGGCGGTGCGGCTCGACGACGAGATGATCGACGCCCACCGGCGGCTGGGCACGCTTTACGAGCTGAAGGGCGATCTGGACTCCGCCATCAGCCACTACGAATCCGTGGTCGCGGGCCCCGCCGGCGACGAACCCGGGGTGCGCATCAACCTCGCCTCGCTCTACAATCGGAAGGGTGAATTCGAACGCGCCATCAGCCTGTTGGTGCCCTGGGAACGCGACCGCTCGCGCTTCGCCGTCGCTCACCGCATTCTCGGCGACGCGTTTCTCGGCGCCGGACGCATCGGTCCGGCGCTGACCCAGTTCGAGATGTCGCTGACCATCGACGACGACAACTGGCAGGCGCTGCTCGGGCTTGGGGCCGCGCGCCGCGCCGAGGGCGACTCCGACGCGGCGCTCGAAAGCTTCCGCAAGGCCGCCGAACTGGCCCCCGACAAGGCCGCGCCGCATATCCAGATCGGCGAGACCCTGGTGGCGCGGGGCGACGTGATGAGCGGCATCGCCGCGCTGCAGGAGGCCGCGCGCCTCAGCCCCGCCCCCGTCGCCATCGACGTGCGCATCGCGCGGCTGTATCGCGACGCCGGGCAGCCGGAAAAATCCGCCGAGGTGTTCGAACGCATGATGGAGCGCGACGGCGTGTCGCTGGCGGCGCTGATCGCGCTCGCCGATTCCCGGCTGGAGGCCGGCGACGACGCCGCGGCGCTGGCGGCCATGGATCGCGCCATCGCCGAATATCCCGATCGCGCCGTCGGCCCGGCGCGCAAGGCGATCTATCTGCGCGAGATCGGCGACTATGACGCGGCCCAGGCGATGATCGACGAGGGCTTTCGCCGCGAACCGGAGTCCATCGACATCAATCGCGAGGCCGGCAAGCTCGCCATGGCCCGCGGCGATTTCGAAAAGGCCATGGATTTCACCGAGAAGGTGCTGAGCATCAACCCCGACAGCGGCGCCGACCGGTTCTTCCTCGCCACGCTCTACGACGCCGCCAAGCAGTATGACAACGCCGAGACCCTCTATGGCTGGATCGTCGCGAATGTGCCCAATCACTGGCCGGCGATGAACAATCTGGCGCTGGTGCAACTGCGCAAGGGCAAGCTGACCGCGGCGCTCGACAACGCCCGCAAGGCCAGCGCGCTGCAGCCCGACAACCCCGAGGTGATGCACACGCTCGGCTACGCGCTGTTTCGCAACGACCGGCTGGGCGAGGCGCAGGCGATGCTCGAAGCCGCGGTCGCAAAGCTGCCCGACGTGGCGGTGATCCACTACAATCTCGGCACCGTGGCCTTCCGGCGCGGAAAGTTCGATCTCGCCAAGCGGGAGCTGACCGAAGGCCTGCGCCTCGACCCCGAGGCCGAGGAGGCCGCCGAAGCGCGCGAGATCCTCGACAAGCTCTGACGCGCCCGGGGGGGGCTGGTGGCGACCGGACCGGCCGCCCCTTGCCGCGCCGCCGCGCCCGCGGCTCAGACCAGCCGCGACTGCGCCACCGCCGCCTTGACGAAGCTGCGAAACAACGGGTGCGGATCGAAGGGCTTTGATTTCAGCTCCGGGTGAAACTGCACGCCGATGAACCAGGGGTGGTCGGGGATCTCCATGATCTCCGGCAACTTGCCGTCCGGCGACAGGCCGCTGAAAACAATGCCATTTTCCTCCAGCCGCTGGCGAAAGGCGATGTCCACCTCGTAGCGATGCCGGTGACGTTCGGAGATCGTCGTCGCGCCGTAGATCTCGGCCGCGCGCGACCCCTCGGCCAGCACCGCGTCATAGGCCCCGAGCCGCATGGTGCCGCCCTTGTCATCGCCGGCCGAGCGGCTGACCTTGCGGTTGCCCTCAAGCCAGCCCTTCATGTGGTAGATGATCGGAGTGAACCGTTTCTCGCCGGCCTCGTGGTCGAATTCCTCGGACCCCGCATCCGCGACCCCGGCAAGGTTTCGCGCCGCCTCGACCACCGCCAGCTGCATGCCCAGACAGATGCCCATATAGGGGATCTTGCGTTCGCGCGCGAAACGGGCGGTTTCGATCTTGCCCTCGGTGCCGCGTTCGCCAAAGCCGCCCGGCACGATGATGCCGTGGAAGCCGGCCAGCCGCTGCGCCGCGTCGTCGCGCTCGAACACCTCGGAATCGAGCCATTCGACATTCACCTTCACCCGGTTGGCGATGCCGCCATGGGTGAGCGCCTCCTTGATCGACTTGTAGGCGTCCTCAAGCTGGGTGTATTTGCCGACGATGGCGATGCGCACCTCGCCGTCGGGATGGTAGACCCGTTCGGCCACCTCGCGCCATTTCTCCAGATTGGGCTTTGGCGCGGGCGAGATGTTGAACACGTCGAGCACCGCCCGATCCAGACCCTGTTCATGATAGGCCAGCGGCGCTTCGTAGATGGATTTCAGATCCAGCGCGGCGATCACCCGTTCGGGGCGCACGTTGCAGAACAGCGCCAGCTTGGCGCGCTCCTTCTCCGGGATTTCCTGATCGGCGCGGCAGACCAGAACGTCCGGCGCGAGGCCGATGGAGCGCAGTTCCTTCACCGAATGCTGGGTCGGCTTGGTTTTCAGCTCCCCCGACGTGGCGATATAGGGCAGAAGCGTCAAATGCATGAACATGCACTGGCCGGGCGGCTTTTCCTGCGCGAACTGGCGGATCGCCTCGAAAAACGGCAGGCCTTCGATGTCGCCGACGGTGCCGCCGATCTCGCAGAGCATGAAATCGACCTCATCCTCGCCGATTCTGAGGAATTCCTTGATCTCATCGGTGACGTGAGGGATGACCTGAATGGTCTTCCCCAGATAATCGCCGCGCCGTTCCTTTTCCAGCACCGTGGAATAGATCCGCCCCGAGGACACGGAATCGGTTTTTCGGGCCGCGACGCCGGTGAAGCGTTCGTAATGGCCCAGATCAAGATCGGTTTCAGCCCCGTCATCGGTGACGAACACCTCGCCATGCTCGAAAGGGCTCATGGTTCCGGGATCGACATTGAGATAGGGGTCGAGCTTGCGCAGCCGGACCGAAAACCCCCGCGCCTGCAGCAACGCGCCAAGGGCCGCCGAGGCCAGCCCCTTGCCCAGACTGGAAACCACGCCGCCAGTTACGAAAATGAAACGCGCCATGCCTGTGCCTCGGTTTTGAGTGCGTTGCCTTGGGTCGCGAGCCGGTCGGCGCATCGCCGCCGCTCGCCTGCATGGGATTCAGCCAATACGGGATTTCCCGCCGGGTCACAAGCCGGTGAAGGCGTGTTCGGCGCGGGTTTTTCCGCCCGCGCCGCCACGGCGGCGCGCGGGGGCGGCCCGGCGGCGCGGATCGCCGATGCTGTGGATTGGTGGGCGGTGAGAGGCTCGAACTCCCGACATCCTCGGTGTAAACGAGGCGCTCTGCCAACTGAGCTAACCGCCCGGAAGGTCAGGGATAGGCGAGCGCCGGCGCCGCGTCAACACGCCCGCTCCGGCGCCCGGGCAACAGCCCGGCAAGCGCCGCGTCGACGGCGCCCGCCGGTCCGATCGCCGGTCCGATCGCCGGCAATCAGTGCGCGCGGATCTCCTCGGCCGCGCCCTTGGTCGATGCGGCCGCCGCGGCGTCCTCCTCGGACCATTCGATGGGCGTCGGCGCGGAAACGAGCGCCACTTTCAGCACCTCGGTCACGTTCTCGACCGGGATGATGTCCAGGCCGCTTTTCACGCTGTCCGGGATGTCGCGCAGATCCTTCACGTTCTCCATGGGGATCAGCACGGTCTTGATGCCGCCGCGCAACGCCGCGAGCAGCTTTTCCTTCAGCCCGCCGATGGGCAGCACGTTGCCGCGCAGCGTCACCTCGCCGGTCATCGCCACGTCCTTGCGCACCGGAATGTTGGTGAGCACCGACACGATCGAGGTCACCATGGCCACCCCGGCCGAAGGTCCGTCCTTGGGGGTCGCGCCCTCGGGCACATGCACGTGGATGTCGATCTTCTGGAAGGTCGGCGGCGTGACGCCCAGATCGACCGCGCGCGAGCGCACGTAGGAAGACGCCGCCTCGATCGATTCCTTCATCACGTCGCCGAGCTTGCCGGTGGTCTTCATCCGCCCCTTGCCGGGCAGTTTCAGCGCCTCGATGGAGAGCAGGTCGCCCCCGGCTTCGGTCCAGGCGAGGCCGGTGGTGGCGCCGATCTGGTCATGCTCCTCCGCCAGCCCGTACTTGAAGCGCGGCGCGCCGAGGTAATCCTCGAGATTGTCGAGCGTCACGGTGACGCTTTCGACCCCGTCCTTGATGATCTCGGTGATCGACTTGCGGCACAGCTTGGCCAGTTCGCGCTCCAGATTGCGCACCCCGGCCTCTCGGGTGTAGCGGCGCACGATCTGCAGCAGCGCGTCATCCTCGATGGCGAATTCGCCGGATTTCAGCCCATGGCCCTTTTCCTGCTTGGGCAGCAGGTGGCGGCGCGCGATCTCGACCTTTTCCTCCTCGGTGTAGCCCGAGATCGAGATCACTTCCATGCGATCCAGCAGCGGGCGCGGCATGTTGTAGGTGTTGGCCGTGGTCACGAACAGCACGTTGGAGAGGTCGTATTCGACCTCGAGATAATGATCGGAGAACGTCGAGTTCTGCTCGGGATCCAGCACCTCCAGCATGGCGCTGGCCGGATCGCCGCGGAAATCCTGCCCCATCTTGTCGATTTCATCGAGCAGGATCAGCGGGTTGATGGTCTTGGCCTTTTTCATCGACTGGATGATCTTGCCCGGCATCGACCCGATATAGGTGCGCCGATGACCGCGAATCTCGGCCTCGTCGCGCACGCCGCCCAGCGAAATGCGGATGAATTCGCGCCCCGTGGCCCGCGCCAGCGACTTGCCCAGCGAGGTCTTGCCCACGCCCGGCGGGCCGACCAGACAGATGATCGGGCCGCGCAGTTTCTGGCTGCGAATCTGCACCGCCAGGTATTCGATGATGCGTTCCTTGACCTTTTCAAGCCCGTAATGGTCGTCGTCGAGGATCTTCTGCGCCAGCGTCAGGTCCTTCTTGACCCGGCTGCGCTTGCCCCACGGGATCGACAGCATCCAGTCGAGATAGTTGCGCACCACGGTCGCCTCCGCGGACATGGGCGACATCTGGCGCAGCTTCTTCAGTTCGGCGATGGCCTTGTCATGGGCTTCTTTCGACAGCTTGGTCTTGGCGATCTTTTCTTCGTATTCGGCGCTGTCGTCGCGGCCTTCTTCGCCGTCGCCCAGTTCGCGCTGGATCGCCTTCATCTGTTCGTTGAGATAATATTCGCGCTGGGTCTTCTCCATTTGCGTCTTCACGCGCGACTTGATCTTCTTTTCGACCCGCAGCACCGAGATTTCGCTGTGCATCAGCGAGTAAATCTTCTCCAGCCGCTTTTCGACGCTCAACTGTTCCAGCAACGCCTGTTTCTCGGCGATCTTGATCCCCAGATGGCCGGAGATGGTGTCGCTGAGCCGCGCCGGATCGTCGATCTCGGACAGCGAGCCGAGCGCCTCGTCGGGGATGTTCTTGTTGAGCTTGACGTATTTCTCGAATTCGCCGGCGATCGAACGGCTGAGCGCCTCGACGGCGCTGGGATCGCCCAGTTCGTCGTCGAGCGTCTCGGCCTCGGCCTCGAAATATTCATCATTGTCGAGAAAGCGCAGCACCCTGGCGCGGGTCTGGCCTTCGACCAGCACCTTGACGGTGCCGTCGGGAAGTTTCAGCAATTGCAGCACGTTGGCGATTACGCCGGTATCGTAGATATCCTCCACGCTCGGCTCGTCGAGCCCGGCGTCGCGCTGGCTGGCGAGCAGGATCTGCTTGTCGTCGCGCATCACCTCTTCGAGCGCGCGCACCGATTTGTCGCGCCCTACGAACAGCGGCACGATCATATGGGGAAAAACGACGATGTCGCGCAGCGGCAGAACCGGCAGGGCGAGGCGCGCGTCGCGAGATGTCTCGGTCATGAATTTTCCTCTCGTGCAGAACGTCCGGCCCCGAACAGGCGGCGACGCGGGCGTTCCCTGAAGTTGGTTGCCCCATATTTGGACCCGAAACCGGGGAGTTTCAAGGCAGGGCCGATTGCCGCGCCGGCGGTCGCGACCGAGCGTCGGCGCCCCGGAGAGACCGGACCGATGCAGATTGGGCGGATTCGGTTAAGCATGAGCGAAGATCCCGGCCGCCGCCCCCGGCGCGCCGGGCGGCAAGCGGACCGGCGCCGCCCCCGGATCAGGAGGCGGCGTTGGCCTCGGCCGTCTTGTCGGCGTAGATCAGCAGCGGCTTGGCGCCGCCCTCGACCGCCTCGCGATTGACCACCACCTCCTCGACGCCCTCGGCGGTGGGCAGGTCGAACATGGTGTCCAGCAGCACGTTTTCGAGGATCGAGCGCAGGCCGCGGGCGCCGGTCTTGCGGGTGATCGCCTTGCGGGCCACCTCCACCAGCGCGTCCTCGGTGAAGCTGAGCTTCACGTCCTCCATCTCGAACAGCCGCTGATACTGCTTGACCAGCGCGTTCTTGGGTTCGCTGAGGATGGTGACCAGCGCCGCCTCGTCGAGATCGCGCAGGGTTGCGATCACCGGCAGGCGGCCGACGAATTCCGGGATCAGGCCGAACTTAAGCAGATCCTCGGGTTCCAGCTCCGCCAGCACCTCGCCGATGCCGCGATCGTCATCGGCGCGCACCTCGGCCCCGAAGCCGATGGCCGAGCCCTTGCCGCGCTGGGCGATGATGCGGTCGAGCCCGGCGAAGGCGCCGCCGCAGACGAACAGGATGTTGGTGGTGTCCACCTGCAGGAATTCCTGCTGGGGATGCTTGCGCCCGCCCTGGGGCGGCACCGAGGCCACCGTGCCCTCCATGATCTTCAGCAGCGCCTGCTGCACGCCCTCGCCCGACACGTCCCGGGTGATCGAGGGGTTGTCTGACTTGCGCGAGATCTTGTCGACCTCGTCGATGTAGACGATGCCGCGCTGGGCGCGCTCGACATTGTAGTCGGCCGATTGCAGCAGCTTGAGGATGATGTTCTCCACATCCTCGCCCACATAGCCCGCCTCGGTCAGCGTGGTGGCGTCGGCCATGGTGAAGGGCACGTCGAGGATGCGCGCCAGCGTCTGCGCCAGCAGCGTCTTGCCGCAGCCCGTGGGGCCGATCAGCAGGATGTTGGACTTCGCCAGTTCCACGTCGGCCTGCTTGCCGGCGTGGTTGAGCCGCTTGTAGTGGTTGTGCACCGCCACCGACAGCACCCGCTTGGCCACCGACTGCCCGATCACGTAATCGTCGAGCACCTGGCAGATCTCCTGCGGCGTCGGCACGCCGTCGGAGGATTTCACCAGCGAGGTCTTCGCCTCCTCGCGGATGATGTCCATGCACAATTCGACGCATTCGTCGCAGATGAACACGGTCGGCCCGGCGATGAGCTTGCGCACCTCGTGCTGGCTCTTGCCGCAGAAGGAGCAGTACAGGGTGTTCTTGGAGTCCTGTCCGGTCGTCTTGGTCATTCGTTTCTCCCGCCGCAGAGGGCGCTGAGGCGTCGAGATACGCCCGCAGGCCTTAACATAGCGTATTCGACGCAGGCTCCGAATCCGATCTTGTCGCCAATTTGCGCACTTGTCGCGCCCGGCGCAAGGCGAGAATGGGCCGCATGCGATCCCGCCGCCGCCGCCGCGCCGCGTCCGGGGCGCGGGGCGGCGGCGCGATCGCGGCTCAGTCCTCGCCCTCCGGCGCGGCGCGGCTGTCCACGATCTGGTCGATCAGCCCCCAGTCCTTCGCCGCAACCGGGGTCATGAAATTGTCCCTGTCCAGCGCCTTTTCCACGGTTTCGATGTCCTGACCGCAATGCTTCACGTAGATTTCGTTGAGGCGTTCCTTCAGCTCCGCCGTATAGCGGGCGTGGATGGCGATGTCGGACGCCTGCCCCTGATAGCCGCCCGAGGGCTGATGCACCATGATCGAGGAATGGGGGAGCGAGAACCGCATGCCCTTTTCCCCGGCCGCCAGCAGCAGCGAGCCCATGGACGCCGCCTGTCCGACGCAAAGCGTGGACACCTTGGGGCGGATATACTGCATCGTGTCGTAGATCGACAGCCCCGAGGTCACGACGCCGCCGGGCGAGTTGATGTAAAGCGCGATTTCCTTCTTGGGGTTGTCGGCCTCCAGAAACAGCAGCTGCGCCACGATCAGCGTCGACATGCCGTCATGCACCGGGCCGGAGACGAAGATGATGCGTTCCTTCAGCAGGCGCGAGAAGATGTCATAGGCCCGCTCGCCGCGCGAAGTCTGCTCCACCACCATCGGGACAAGCGTGTTCATGTAATGCTCGACGGGATCTTTCATGGGGTTCGCCTCGCTCTGCGGCTTCAGCCGCGGTTCCGTTCGCCAATCCGCCTTGGCGTCGTCGGGTCTTGGTTTAGTCACTCTCCGGGACCCCTTCAAGGGGAGATGGCGCCGCCGGATCGCCTGCCAGCCCCCCCTGGGCGCGCCCCGATGCGCGCCCCTTTCCGGCGCGCCGCTGCCGGCGCCCGGATCGTCAGACACAAAGGTTTACGAAGCGTTGACAAAACCTTGACGGGGGCGAATGCGCCGGGCGCGGCGGGCGAACGGGGCCTGAAAGACGCAACGGCCCGCGACGCTGGTCGCGGGCCGTTGCCTTGACGTCTGTCGCTGCCGCAGTCGCGGCGATCAGTCCTCGTCCAGCGCCTCCAGCGCCTTTTGCAGATCGTCCTTGCTGACCTTGGTCTCGGTGACGTCGGCCAGTTCGAGGATGTAATCCACCACCTTTTCCTCGAACAGCGGCGCGCGGATCTGCTGCAGCGCCTGCGGGTTTTCGCGCACGAAGTCGAAGAACGCCTTTTCCTGACCCTGATACTGGCGCGCCTGGTTGAAGATCGCCTGGTTCAGCTCGTTCTCGTTGACCGAAATCTCGTTCTTCTGGCCGGTCTCGGCGAGGAACAGCCCAAGGCGCACCCGGCGTTCGGCAAGCTTGTTGTGCTCGTCGGTGGGCTCGACATCGGGGTGGTCGTGGCCCTCCACGTCCGGGTTCTCGTCATGCCAGAGCTGATGCGCGATCTGCTTGGCCTCGACCTCGACGAGGCTCGGGGGCAGCTCGAACTTCACCGCCTCGTCCAGTTCGTCCAGCAGCTTGCGCTTCAGCAGCGCCCGCGCCGCCGAGGCGTATTCGGAGGCGAGGCGCTCGCGCACCTGGGTCTTCAGGCCCTCCAGATCCTCGGCGCCGAATTTCTTGGCCAGCTCGTCGTCGATCTCGGCCTTCACCGGCGCGCGGACCTCCTTGACGGTGCAGGCGAACGCCGCGGCCTTGCCGGCGAGGTTCTCGGCGCCGTATTCGGCGGGGAAATCCACCTTCACCTCGACCTCGTCGCCGGCCTTGGCGCCGATCAGCTGCTCCTCAAAGCCCGGGATGAAGGAATTGGAGCCGATCACCAGCGGGTAATCCTCGGCGGCGCCGCCGTCGAACGCCTCGCCGTCAACCTTGCCGAGGAAATCGATCACCACCTGGTCGCCTTCGGCGGCGGCCGCGTCGTCGTCGCGTTTCTCGAATGTCTGGGCGTTCTCGGCGAGGTTGTCGAGCGCCTCGGTCACCGCGTCGTCCTCGATCTCCACCGTCAGGCGCTCAAGCTTGATGGCGGCGAAATCGGCCTCGGGCACATCAGGGAGCCGTTCGTAGGAGAGTTCGACGTTGAGGTCGTCGCCCTCGTCGAAATTCTCGTTGACGATCTTCACGTCGGGCTGGGTCGCCGGGCGGTCGCCGGTCTGCTCGAAATGATCGCGGATCGCGCCGTCGACGCTTTCCTGCACGATCTCGCCCAGCATGGACTTGCCGAACATCTTCTTGAGCAGCGGCAGCGGCACCTTGCCCTTGCGAAAGCCCTTCATCTGGACCTCGCCGCGCGCCGCCTCGATCTTCTCGTTCATCTTCTCGGCGAGCTCGGCGGCGGGCACCGTCATGGCGTATGCGCGCTTCAAACCCTCGGACATCGTCTCGGTGACCTGCATTCTCGTCCTCATCATCAAACTGTCGTCACGGGCGGGGGACTGGTGCGGGCGGAGGGACTTGAACCCCCACGCCTTGCGGCACGAGAACCTAAATCTCGCGTGTCTGCCAATTCCACCACGCCCGCAACGGATACTGCGCGCCTAGCGCGGCGCCATGGCCAGGGCGGCCCGGCGTCGCGGTTCGGATTCCGGCGTGTCGTAACAGGGTTGAAAACCCGGCGCGAGCGAAAAATCGTTTTTCGATCGGCGCGGGGCGTGGAAATCAGGCCCCCAGATCGCGCAGCGCGGCGGGGATGCGCTCCGGCAGGTCCTCGGCGATCAGGCCGGGGCCGAAGTCGCGCGCCGCCGCCGCGTGCAGCCAGGCGGCGGCGCCCGCGGCGCGCATGGGCGCGAATCCGCGCGCCAGCAGCCCCGCGACCAGCCCGGCCAGCACGTCGCCCGACCCGGCGGTGGCAAGCCAGGGCGCGGCGCGTTCATGGAACGCCGCATGGACGGCGACGCGGCCCTCCGGGTCGGCGATCACCGTGTCGGGGCCTTTCAGCAGCACCGCGCAGCCGGCGCGCGCCGCCGCCTGACGCGCCGCGTCGACCCTGGAATACGCCGGGCCCTTCGTCGCCGGCGCCGCGAGCCGCGCGGCGATGTCCGGGAACAGCCGCGCGAATTCGCCCGCATGGGGCGTCATCGCCACCCCCCGCCCCGCAATCGACCCCGCGCCGCGCCGCGCCGCGCGCGCGGCTTTCAGCAGCGCGAACAGCGCGTCGGGGTCGTCGGCGAAGGCGGTCAGCGCGTCGGCGTCCAGCAGCGCGGACGGGTGGGTCGGCGCGGAAAGCGCCGTCGCGACCATCGCGCGCGTGCGCGCGTTCACTCCCAACCCCATGCCCAGCGCCACGGCGTTGATGCGCCGATCCGCCAGCGTCTCGGCCAGCGCGTCCGCGTCGGCGATGCGGCGCAGCATGATCGCGTCGAGCCGGGCGGCGTTCTCGATCAGCGCCGCGGGCGGGCAGCCCACCGTCACCAGCCCGGCGCCCACGCGCAGCGCCGCGCGCGCCGCCAGCCGCGCCGCGCCGCCGCGCCCGACGCCCCCCGACAGCACCAGCGCATGGCCGTAGCCGTATTTGTGAGCCCGCACGGCCTTGCCAAGGCGTTCCGGCGCGCCGACCAGCGTCGCGACCTCGCTCCCCCATTGCGCCAGCAGTCGCGCGGTCTGGGTTTCCAGCCCGATGTCCTTCACCGCGAAGCGCCCCAGACAGATGGCTGAATCGCCAAGACAATGGCCGAGCCGGGGCCGCTGAAACGTCACCGCCAGGGCGGCGCGAAACGCCCCGCCCCCCGCCCCGCAGGGGCTCGCGCCCAGCGCCCGCCCGCTGTCCGAGCACAGCCCCGAGGGCATGTCCACGGCGACGGTCTCGAAGCCGCCGCGCGCATGGGCCTGGCGCACCGCGTCCAGCGTCGCGTCGAACCCCCGCGCCAGCCCGGTCCCGAACAGCGCGTCGATGCAGATGTCGCAATCGGGAAACCCGTCGGCGAGCGGCGCGATGGGCAGGACCTCGCCCAGCTCCCCCCAGCGGCGATGGTTTTGCGCGGCGTCCGGGGGCAGTTTCGCCGGGTCGCCATGGCAGAAGACCTCGACCAGCCAGCCGCGCCGCTTGAGCAGCCGGGCGACGACATAGCCGTCGCCGCCATTGTTGCCCGGCCCGCACAGCACCGTCGCGCGCCGCGGTCGCGCCCCCAGATCAGGGCGCCATTCGAACATGGCCTCGACCACGCCGCGCCCGGCGCGCTCCATCAGTTCAAGCCCGGAGGCCGCGCCGCCATCCATCGCGGCGCGCTCGATGGCGCGCATCTGCGCCGCGGTCAGCAGTTCCAGCGGCCCGTCGATTCCAACCATTCCAAGCCTTTTCGATTCGCCCAATCCTGCGGCAAGGCGCCTAAAAAATGGGCGGATTTCCATAAATCCGACGCCCGACGCCCGGCGCGGCGCGGCGCTCCATTGAACTCGCCCAGTTGAAGTGATTGGCATACGCCATGCAAGACAGGATCGCGCGGGGCCGCGCCCCGGCCGCGATCCGATCCCACCGCCGCCTCATGCGCGCGACAACTCCGGGGAGCCCGACGCCGATGAAGAAGATCGAAGCCATCATCAAGCCCTTCAAGCTCGACGAGGTGAAGGAGGCGCTGCAGGACATTGGCGTGCAGGGGCTGACGGTGATCGAGGCCAAGGGCTTCGGCCGCCAGAAGGGGCACACCGAATTGTATCGCGGCGCCGAATACGTGGTCGATTTCCTGCCCAAGATGAAGATCGAGGTGGTGATCGAAAGCGATCTGGTGGAAAAGGCCGTCGAGGCGATCATCGGCGCCGCGCGCACCGGCAAGATCGGCGACGGCAAGATTTTCGTCACCAGCGTCGAGCAGGCGATCCGCATCCGCACCGGCGAGGACGGGGTCGAGGCGCTCTGAGCCCCCCCCTCCCCCGCATTCCAGACACCCGCCCCGCGGCGCGCGACCCCGCCGGGCCCCGAAAAACCCGAGACAGGAAAGGGACATACAGATGAGCGACGCGAATTCCGTGCTCCAGACCATCAAGGACGAGGACGTCCAGTACGTGGACATCCGCTTCACCGATCCGCGCGGCAAGCTTCAGCACCTGACCATGATCGCCGATCAGGTGGACGAGGATTTCATGGAGGACGGGCTGATGTTCGACGGCTCCTCCATCGCCGGATGGAAGGCCATCGACCAGTCCGACATGAAGCTGATGCCCGACCCGGCCTCGGCCTACATGGACCCGTTCTACGCCGAAAAGACCCTGTGCATGCATTGCAACGTGCTGGAGCCCGACACCGGCGAGCATTACGAGCGCGACCCCCGCGGCACCGCGATGAAGGCCGAGGCCTATCTGAAATCCACCGGCATCGGCGACCAGTCCTTCTGGGGGCCGGAGGCCGAATTCTTCCTGTTCGACGACGTGCGGTTCTCCAACACCATGAACAAGGTGTCCTTCGAGGTCGACGCCGACGACGCCGCCTGGAACACCGACGCGGAATTCGAGATGGGCAATTCCGGGCATCGCCCCGGCGTCAAGGGCGGCTATTTCCCGGTCAACCCCACCGACGCGGTGCAGGACCTGCGCTCGGAAATGCTGTCGACCATGAAGCGCATCGGCATGAAGGTGGACAAGCACCATCACGAAGTCGGCTCCTGCCAGCACGAATTGGGACTGATCTTCGGCTCCCTGGTCGAACAGGCCGACAACCTGCAGAAATACAAATACGTGATCCAGAACGTCGCCCACGCCTACGGCAAGACCGCGACCTTCATGCCCAAGCCGATCGCCGGGGACAACGGCACCGGCATGCATGTGAACCAGTCGATCTGGAAGGACGGCAAGCCGCTGTTCGCGGGCGGGCGCTACGCCGACCTGTCCGACGAGGCGCTGTGGTATATCGGCGGCATCCTCAAGCACGCCAAGACCCTGAACGCCTTCACCAACCCGGCGACCAATTCCTACAAGCGCCTGATCCCGGGATTCGAGGCGCCGGTGCTGCTGGCCTATTCGGCGCGCAACCGGTCGGCCTCGATCCGCATCCCCTGGGCGGAATCGCCGAAGGCCAAGCGCGTCGAGGCCCGTTTCCCCGATCCGGCCGCGAACCCGTATCTGGCGTTCTCGGCGCTGCTGATGGCCGGGCTTGACGGCATCCGCAACAAGATCGACCCGGGCGAAGCCGCCGACAAGGATCTCTACGATCTGCCGCCCGAGGAACTCGCCGGCATCCCCACCGTCTGCGGCAGCTTGCGCGAGGCGCTGGAGTCGCTGGAGGCCGATCACGGATTCCTGCTGGCCGGCGACGTGTTCACCAAAAGCCAGATCGAAGGCTACGCCGAGCTGAAATGGGAAGAGGTCTACAATTTCGAGCACACCCCGCATCCGGTTGAATACGCGATGTATTATTCCTGCTGACCCGGGTTGCCCCGGGCGCGCCCGGGCGTGAAACCGCGACGATCGACGGGCGAAGCGCAGGCTTCGCCCGTTGCGCCGTTTCCGGGCGCCTGTGGCGTGCATGCGGCGTGCATGCGGCGGGTCTCCCGCGAAATCGCCGCACCCGACGCCACCGAAAATTGAAACCCCGCGCCGCACGGTCTAGACTATGATCAGCAATGCCGCTGCGCAGGGCTTGCCTGATCGTGGCGGTCGCAAGGAGCTTTTCTCATGCCCTCTGTTTCCCATCCCGCGCTCCATCCCGCCCCCAGCGTCGTCTCCAGCGTCTCATTGCGCGCCCCGGCGCGCCCGCTGCTTGCGGCGCTGATCGGCGCGGGCGCGCTGCTGGGCGCCTGCTCCAACATCCAGCCGGGACTGGAGCTGCGCGCCTATGACGACAGCGGCACGCGCGATTCCAGCTATGACGACAGCGATTTCCGCAAATCGGTGGCCGAACCGTCGCGCTGGCGCCAGTTCGAGCGCTGAGCCTCAGGCCGGGGCGCCGGTTTCGGCCTTGGTCTGGGCCTTGATCTGGGCCTTGATCTGGGCCTTGGTCTGGGCGGGGGCGCGGCGCGCCTCGATCCGTGCGCGCAGGCGCGGCCCGGCCTTGTGGAGGCGCGCGGCCTCCGACAATTCCGACATCGCCCGCGCCAGACCCCGCCATTGATCATCGGTCAGGCTGTCGATCGGCGCGATCAGGCTGCGCACCCCGAACACCGTCGCGCCCGTGTCCGGCAGCCGCGCCACGGTCTGGCGTTCGACGCGCAGCCAGACCTCGTCGAAATCCTGCGCCGGGCCGCCCTTGTCGGCCTCGCGCCGCGGCGTGAACAGATCCGGCGAGGCGGTGAAATTCCAGTTGGCGCGCACCAGCGGGCGCCCGGGGCGCACGCCGTCGAACAGCCGTTGCACCCGGCGCGCCAGATCGCCGGCATAGCCCGCCACCGGCTTGTGGATGCGCAGCAGCGGCCGCCCGATCTTCTCGCTCAGCGTCCAGTGCGCGGGAAAGCACAGCACGCCCGCGACCAGCAGATGCTCGGCGGCGTCCCCGGGGCGCAGCATGAGCAGGAAATCCTCCTGCGCCAGCCGCCCGCAGACCGCGATCGGCGCGTCGTCGAGCGCCACCAGCACCCCGTCGCGACGGCGCAGCCCGCCGGTTTCGCGCCGCGCGCCGTGATGGGCGATCACCTGTTCGACCACCAGATCCAGCAATTCCCGCGCCGGCGCATCGCCGTCCCGGGTCTCGGCCACGGTTTGCGCCCGGCGCCCGGCGATCAGCGCGTCGCGCGCCGCCATCTGCGCCGCGAACGTCGCGTCGTCATGCAGCCATTCGCCCTGATCGATGGGCGCGATCCCCGGCGGATGCGCCAGCCGCGTGACCATGAACGGCGCCAGCGGCACGTGGTCGAGCGCCGTCGCGCGCCAGTCGATCGCGGCGACGTCCTTCATCGCAGCCCCCGGGAATAGCGCAGCAGATTCGCCCCGGTCAGCGCCCGGTGCGCGGGCCCGAATCTCTGGGCGAACAGCAGCCAGTCCATGCCCGACGCCCGGGCGATCGCCCCCAGCGGCGCCCGCCCGTCGATCCGCGCGATCAGCGGCGCGGCGGCCGGCGGGATGTCGAGCGCGAATTTCAACCCCGAGAATTCCACCTTCAGCACGCCGCGCCTGGCGATCTGGCGCGCCGCGGCCTGCGCGTCGACGCCGTTCAGATGCGCCACCGCCTCGCCGGTCATGCGCGCCTGCGCGCGATCCTCGCGCCCGGCCCTGGCGACATAGGCCACATGCATGCGCATGTTGCCGCAGAGCCGCTCCGCCAGCGCCCAGCGCGCCACGGGGTCGAGCGCCCCGACCCGCGCGGCGAAGGCCTCGGATTTCGGCAGGTAGCGCAGCGGATCGTAGCGCACGGCCTCCAGGAACGAGACCACGCCCAGCCCGGCGCGCGACAGCGTTCCCGCCAGGTCCTCCACCGAATAGGGCCGGTCGCGGCTGTGCAGCAGCAGGTCGAACAGCCCGGCGTCGGATTGCCTGTGATCGCCCAGCGCCTCGTTGCGCAAGAACCAGTTGGTCCGGGGCAGCGCACCCAGCGCCTCGCGCGCCAGGCGCACCTGATCCTGCGGCGCGTCCTCGCCCAGCAGCGCCGCGAAGGCGGCTTGCAGCGGATAGACCCCGGTGCGCCCGTATGGCGCGTAGACCATCAGCCCCATGCCGCCATCGGGATGCAGCGCGCCGCTCAGCGCGTCGAACCCGGCCTGCGGGTCGGGCAGATGATGCAGCACCCCGCAGCAATCGACGTAGTCGAAGGGGCCGTCGGCGGCGGCCAGATCCGGGGCCTCCAGCAGATCGCCGGTGACAAAGCGGATGCCCTGCAATCCCCGGGCTTTCGCGCGCGCCTCGGCCACCGCGCGGCTGGCCTCGGACATGTCGAGATAGGTGATCTGCGCCGGACAGCCCGCGTCCGCAAGCAGCTGCGCCATCTGGATCAGCCCGTCGCCGGTGCCGCCGCCCGCGACCAGCGCGCGAAACGGCTTTGTCCAGTCGCGGGCGCCGCGAAACAGGAAATGATCGATCTCCACCGGGTCCGAGGGCGACCCGACGATCAGCCGTTTCGCCTCGTCGCCCGGATCGCGCGCCGGATAGGGATAGGCTTCGTATTGTCGTCTGACGGGATCCATGGGGCCTCCTTGCGCCTTCGCTTGTGGGTTTTCGGGTCGGGGCCTGTCAACCGCGCCGGCGACCCCGCCCCCCGTGGCGCGCGGTCACGGGCGCCCGACAACGCCGCGCGCCGCGCCCGCCCCCGGGCCAATCCCGAAACCCCGGCGCGGCGCCGGAACCCGACCGCCCCGGCGGCGCGAACGCGACAGACCGGCGGCGCGATCGGTTCGAATATCCGAACGGACCGCGCGAAGGGAGGCGCCCGCCATGCAAGACCGCTACGCCGACATCCGAAAGATCGAGCCGGGCAAACGCCGCCCCGACGGCTCGCCGCTCGATGACGACCGGGTGGAGATCGGGCCGACCCGGCTCGCCTTCGCGGAATGGGCGGCGGCGGGGCTGACCTGCCCGGACCTCGCGGCCATGCGCGCGCATCGGCTGGACCGGCTCGCCGCGCATCTGCGGGCGCGCGATTACGGCGCGATCCTGCTGATGGATCCGCTCAACATCCGCTACGCCTCGGACAGCACCAACATGCAGCTGTGGAACGCCCACAACCCGTTCCGCGCCTGCCTGGTGAGCGCCGACGGCTACATGATCATCTGGGATTTCAAGCGGCTGGGCAATCTGCTCACCGAATTCAACCCGCTGATCAACGAGACCCGCCCCGGCACGGCGGGGTTCTTCTATTTCGGCAGCGGCGACGGCGCGCAGGACGACGCCAGCGGCTTCGCCGCCGAGATCGCCGACGTGATGCGCGAACATTGCGGCGGCAATCGCCGGCTGGCCGTCGACAAGATCATGATGCACGGGCTGCGGGCGCTGGACTCGCGCGGCCTCGAGGTCATGGAGGGCGAGGAGGTCACCGAAAAGGCCCGCGCCGTGAAGGGCCCCGACGAGATCCTCGCCATGCGCTGCGCCATGCATGCGGGCCAAACCGCGATGCGCGAGATGGAGCAGATGGTGCGCCCCGGGCTCTCGGAGGACGAGATCTGGGCCGTGCTGCACGCCGGCAACATCCGGCGCGGCGGCGAGTGGATCGAGACCCGGCTGCTGGCCTCGGGGCCGCGCACCAACCCGTGGTTTCAGGAATGCGGGCCGCGCATCGTGCAGGATGGCGACCTGCTGGCCTTCGACACCGACCTGATCGGATGCTACGGCATGTGCGTCGACGTTTCGCGCACCTGGCTGGCGGGGGAGGGCGAGGCCAGCGCCGCGCAAAAGGCGCTGTATGCGGAGGCCCACGCCCATATCATGGACAACATGCAGATGCTGAAGCCCGGCGTCTCGCTGCGCGAAATCAGCTTCGGCGGCCGCCCGCTGCCGGAAAAATACACGCAGCTGCGCTACGGCGCCAAGATGCACGGCGTCGGGCTCTGCGATGAATGGCCGCTGATCGCCCATCCGGAGGACTGGCGCGACGGGCGCTTCGACTACGTGCTGGAAGCGGGCATGACGCTTTGCGTCGAGGCCTATATGGGCGAGGTCGGCGGGCGCGAGGGCGTGAAGCTGGAAGATCAGGTGCTGATCACCGAGGACGGGTTCGAGAACCTCACGACCTACCCGTTCGATGCGCGGCTGCTGGGGTGATCCCGGCGCGACCCGGCGCCCCCTTCCGCCCCGTCCCGCGCCGCCCCGTCCCGCGCCGCCCCGGGCCTGATCCGGGACCGCGCGGACGCCGCGTCAGGTCCTGTCGCGCCGGGTTCGATCCGCGTGCGGCGGGTCGCGCCCGATGATCACCGGCGAAAGCTCCCGCAGCAGCTTCTTGCGGATCGCCCGCCGGTAATCGTTGAAATTCCGCGCCGTCATCGCGAAGGCGCCGGGACCGACCAGCACGTTGTCGCGATACCACAGCGTGAGGCCGATCTCGTCGGTTTCGATCGCCAGCCCGTTGACCGTGACGTCGCGCGCCGCAGCCATGGCGCGGGCTTCGGGCAAGGCGATCGCGCCTTCGTTCCAGGGCGTGGTCTCGGGGCCGTCCCCCGACACGTCGACGATTCTGCGGATCGCGTCGAGGCCGTTGTCGCCGATCATGCCGAGCGCATAGGCAAGCCCGTCGCCAAGCCCGGTGCCGCCGCCGCCGATCGCCGAGAACGCGCCGTGCCGCTTGGCGAAGGTCTCGGCGGTCACCGCGAAACGTTCCGCCGACTGGGGCGAATCCACCAGATGCCATTGCGTCGGATACTTGCCGTAGGCGGCATCCGACCAGATCACCATGGCCACCGCGATCCGCTGAAACGCCCCTTGCGCGATGGCGCGCTGGATGGCGGGGTCGCGAAACGCGGCGGCGATGCCGTCCAGCTGCAGCTTCAACTCGTGGCGATCGACGCTGCCCGAGGCGTCGACGGCGAGCACGATCTCGATATCCACGGTGGCGGGGCCCGGCGTCTCGGCCGCGCCCGCCGCGCCCGCGCCATAGGCCCGCGCGATCAGAAGGCCGGTCAGCAGGGCGATCAGAATGCGCATGAACTGCCGTGTTCTCCCGGGCCGGCCGCAAGGCGGGCGCAACCCGCCGATCATGCGCCGAGGCGGCGGCGCATGGCAATGCGCATCGCGCGCCCGCCCGGCCCCGGCGCCGAGGCCGGCTCGCCGGCCCGCCCGCCAGCCCGGACGCCGGCGCGTTCGGCGATCTTCGTCATCGCCTCATTGCTTTTCCCTCGCCAGCGCGGGTTTTCGAAAGATCGCGCCGTAGTGATATGGCGCCAAGTCGACGACGGCCTCAAAGGCCAGCCCCGCGGGTTCGACGACGCGCCGCACCTCATCGGGCGTCATGCGCAGATCAAGGCGCGGGCCGCGCGGGCGGCCCAGCACCGGCGTGTCCTCGCGCGGCCGCGCATGCCAGTTGACGACCACGAACGCCCCGCCGGGCTTCAGGACCTGAAAGACGCTTCGCGCCATGTCGGTCTGGTCGGGCACGCCATGAAAGGTGTTGGCGATGAACACCGCATCGACCTTTTCGGGCACGAGGCGCGCCATGTCGCGCGCGTCGCCCTCGATCCAGTCGACCGGCGGCGCGCCCGCGCCCTCCGCCGCCCGCCTTGCGCGCGCCAGCATCGCCGGGTCGAGATCGATCGCATGCACCCGCCCGCCGAGCAGGATCGCCATCGCCGCGGTGAACAGCCCGTCGCCGCAGCAAAGGTCGATCGCCGTCATTCCCGGGCGAAACCCGGTCTTGACCAGCACCGCGCGCGGGTCGGGCCACAGGGCCCGCCACCAGTCGGCATCCGGCATCGCCGTCGCCGGAAACAGGTGTTTTTCGCTTGCGCGCCGATGGGGCATTCACTGACTCCGCCATGATTGACCGGCCCCGGTCCTGCGGGGTATACGGGAACATGAGTGATTTCGCATATGAGCATATACGCATGGATCCGGCCGAAATCAACCGCCTGGCCGCGGTCTTCAGGGTTCTCGGCGAACCCAACCGCCTGCGCATCCTGTGCAGCCTCGGCCTTGACTGCCGCCCGGTGTCCGACATCGTGAAGGCCACGGGCATGACCCAGACCAACGTGTCCTTTCACTTGCGGCATCTGCGCGAGGCGGGGCTGGTGCGACCGGAACGCCGGGGGCCGTTCGTCTATTACTGCCTGCCCGACCCTGGGCTGCTGACGGTGTTCGCGGACATGGCGGCGTGGCTCGACGGCAAAAGCTGGATGGGCGAAGGCGGGAACGCAGACGGGCGCGCAAACAGGGACGCAGACGGGAACGCAGACGGGCCAGACCGGATCCCAGGCCCGGCGCGCGACGCGACATCGCGCTGAGTCTGGCCGCGCCCGATGTTTCAGCGCGTCACGTGCGCGTTGAGGCCTCTTTTCACCGCCCCGGCGGCGGCCCATGTTCCCCAGACCCGCAAGCCAGCGACAGGACCCGCCTCATGCGCAGCGAAAAATTCGAATTCCAGGGCCATTCCGGCGAAACTCTGGCGGCGACGCTCGACCTGCCCGAACAGGCGCCGCTGGCCTACGCGCTGTTCGCCCATTGCTTCACCTGCTCCAAGGACATTTCCGCCGCGCGGCGGATTTCCCAGCGGCTGGCGGCGCAGGGGATCGCCACGCTGCGTTTCGATTTCACCGGGCTCGGCCATTCCGAGGGCGATTTCGCCAACACCCATTTCACCTCCAACATCGCCGATCTGATCGCCGCCGAACGCCATATGGCGGATCTGGGCATGGCGCCTTCGCTGCTGATCGGCCATTCGCTGGGCGGCGCTGCGGCGCTGGTGGCGGCGGCGGACATGCCCTCGGTGAAGGCGGTGGCCACCATCGGCGCCCCCGCCGACCCGGCGCATGTGCTGGACAACTTCGCCGGCTCGCTGCCCGAAATCGCCGCAAAGGGCGAGGCCGAGGTGTCGCTGCAGGGCCGCGCCTTCACCATCCGGCGCGGCTTTGTCGACGATATCTGCGCCGCCCGCCTGATGCCGGCGATCCGCGATCTGAGGCGGGCGCTGCTGGTGCTGCACGCGCCGCGCGACGCCGTCGTCGGCATCGACAACGCCGCCGAGATCTTCATGGCCGCGAAGCACCCGAAAAGCTTCGTGACGCTGGACGACGCCGATCACCTGCTGCGGCGCGCGCAAGACGCCGACTACGCCGCCGACGTGATCGCCGCCTGGGCGCATCGCTACATGACCTTCGCGACGCCCGAACCGGTGGCCGCCGCGCCCGACGGCGTGGTGCGGGTGAGCGAGGTGGACCCGGCGCGCTTCCTGCAGGACATCAGCGTCGGCCCGGCGATCAACCTCAAGGCCGACGAACCGGTCTCGGTCGGGGGCGGCGGGCTCGGGGCCTCGCCCTATCAGCTGGTCTCGGCGGGGCTCGGGGCCTGCACCTCGATGACCATCCGCATGTATGCGCGGCGCAAGGGCTGGCCGCTGGACCACGTGGCGGTGGACGTGTTGCATGACCGCATCCACCTGCGCGACAGCGAGACCGCCGCAGCCGGGGCAAGGAAGGTCGATCGCTTCCAGCGCCGCATAACGCTGCGCGGCGATCTCGACGACGCCCAGCGCGCGCGGCTGATGGAGATCGCCGACAAATGCCCGGTGCACCGCACCCTGAAATCGCGCATCGAGATCGAGACCGTCGCCGCCTGACCCGCCCCCGCGCAGCCCGCGCTTGACGCCGCCGCCGCCCCGTGGCTGGGTGCGGCCTCACGCGGCGAAGGAGCGGACATATGGACAGCGAGCGCGTTTCGGCCAACGGGCTGGAATTCCACTGCCTGACGGCGGGCGACCCGGCGGCGCCGATGCTGCTGATGCTGCACGGGTTCCCGGAATATTCCGGCGCCTGGGAGGAAATGTTCGCGCGCCTGTCGGACCGGTATTTCTGCGTCGCCCCGGACCAGCGCGGGTTCGGGCTGTCCGCCAAGCCCGAGGGCGTCGCCGCCTATGGCGGCGGCAAGCTGGCCGGCGACGCGCTGGCGATCCTCGACCATTACCGGCCCGGCGCGCCGGTCGCCGCGGTCATCGGCCATGACTGGGGCGCGGCGGCGGCCTATGCGATGGCCTTTCGCGCCCCCGGACGCATGCAGAAGCTGATCATCGCCAACGGCGTGCACCCGATCCCCTTCCAGCGCGCGCTGGCGGCGGGGGGGGCGCAGTCGCAGGCCTCGCAATACATCGACTGGCTGCGCGCCGAGGGCGCCGAGGACCGGCTGGCGGCGGATGATTTCGCCGGGCTGCTGAAGATGTTCTCGGCCAACATGGATCTGAGCTGGCTGCAAGGCGATCGGCTGGCCCGCTACAAGGCGGCCTGGGGCCAGCCGGGGGCCATGACCGGGATGCTCAACTGGTATCGCGCCTCGCCGCTGGTCGTGGCCCGGCCCGGGCGGCCGCTGACGCCCGGGGAGACCCCGCAATTCCCCGCCGCCGCCATGCGCGCGCCCATGCCGCATCTGCTGCTCTGGGGCATGAAGGACGCCGCCCTGCTGCCCGAGACCCGCGACGGGCTGGCGGAGTTCTGCGACGATCTGACGATCCGCGAATTCGCCGACGCCGATCACTGGATCTTTCACCAGCAGCCCGACGCGATGGCCGCGGCGATCCGCGATTTCCTCGATTGAAGCGCGGCTAATCCGCGCCACATCTTGGCATTCGCCCGGGCGCGACAACTACCGATTGATCCGCCCCGCCCAAGCCTGCGATAGTGCCGCCATCGAGCACTCCGGAATCGGGAAGAAGAGCCGCATGGCCACTCCAGCCGCCCAGACCGCCGCCGCCCGGCGCGACGACAACCGGCGCAACGACAAACCGCGCGACGACAAACCGCGCGACGACGCCCGGCGCGACGATGACCTGTTCGCCGTGAAGGACGCCGCCGCCGACGCCTATGACGCCGCCTCCATCGAGGTGCTGGAGGGGCTCGAACCCGTCCGCAAGCGCCCCGGCATGTATATCGGCGGCACCGACGAACGCGCGCTGCACCATCTGGCGGCCGAGGTGCTCGACAATTCCATGGACGAGGCCGTCGCCGGGCACGCCTCGCGCATCTCGATGGACTTCAACGCAGACGGCTCGGTCACCATCCAGGACAACGGCCGCGGCATCCCCGTGGACCCGCATCCGCGCTTTCCCGACAAGTCGGCGCTGGAGGTCATCCTCTGCACCCTGCACGCGGGGGGCAAGTTTTCCGGCAAGGCCTATCAGACCTCGGGCGGGCTGCACGGGGTCGGGGTGTCGGTGGTGAACGCGCTGTCGGATCGCCTGACGGTCGAGGTGGCGCGCAACAAGACCCTGTATCGCCAGAGCTTTTCGCGCGGATTGCCCCAGGGGGGTCTTGAAACCGTGGGGCCGACGCGCAACCGGCGCGGCACCTCGGTGACCTTCCACCCCGACCCGGAGATCTTCGGCGACCGCGCGGCGCTGAAACCGGCGCGGCTGATGAAGATGGCGCGCTCCAAGGCCTATCTGTTCTCGGGCGTGGAAATCCGCTGGAAATGCGCGCCGGAGCTGATCAAGGCGGGCGATGAAACGCCGCTTGAGGCGGTGTTCCACTTCCCCGGCGGGCTTGCCGACTATCTTGCGGCGACGCTCGCGGGCGCCGCCACCTATGCCGACCGGCCTTTCGCCGGCAAGGTCGAATTCGCCGCCAAGTTCGGCCCCGCCACCGCCGGATCGGTGGAATGGGCGATCAACTGGACCCCGGCGCGCGACGCGTTCATATCGTCGTATTGCAACACCGTGCCCACGCCGCAGGGCGGCACGCACGAGGCCGGGTTCTGGGCCGCCGTCACCAAGGGCGTGCGCGCCTATGGCGAATTGACCGGCCAGAAAAAAGCCGCGCAGATCACCCGCGACGACGTGATGTCGGGGGGCTGCGCGATGATATCCGTGTTCATCAGCGACCCGGATTTCGTCGGCCAGACCAAGGACCGCCTGTCCACCGCCGAAGCCCACCGGCTGGTGGAAAACGCGGTGCGCGATCATTTCGACAACTGGCTGGCCGGCGACCCGAAGACCGCCGGGCAGATCCTCGATCACCTGATCCTGAAGGCCGAGGAGCGCCTGCGCCGCCGCGCCGAAAAGGAAACCGCGCGCAAATCCGCCACCAAGAAGCTGCGCCTGCCCGGAAAGCTCGCCGACTGCTCGGACAATACGCGCAAGGGGTCGGAGATCTTTCTGGTCGAGGGCGACAGCGCCGGCGGCTCGGCCAAGCAGGCGCGCAACCGCCGCACCCAGGCGGTGCTGCCGCTGCGCGGCAAAATTCTCAACGTCGCCAACGCCTCGGTGGAAAAGCTGGCGCAGAACCAGGAATTGCAGGATCTGAGCCAGGCGCTCGGGGTGGCGTCGGGGTCGAAATTCAACCTCGACGACCTGCGCTACGAGAAGGTCATCATCATGACCGACGCGGATGTGGACGGGGCGCATATCGCGTCATTGCTGATGACGTTCTTCTACCGCCAGATGCGCCCGATGATCGACGCCGGGCGGCTGTATCTGGCGCAACCGCCGCTGTATCGGCTGACCCAGGGCGCGAAATCGGTCTACGCCCGCGACGACGCCCACAAGGAGGAACTGCTGCATTCCGCCTTCAAGACCCGCGGCAAGATCGAGATCGGGCGCTTCAAGGGATTGGGCGAGATGATGCCCAGGCAGCTCAAGGACACCACCATGAACCCGGCGACGCGCCACCTGATCCGGATCGCCATCGACGATGACGAACCGGGCGAGACCGGGCGGCTGGTGGAACGGCTGATGGGGCGCAAGGCGGAGCTGCGCTTCCAGTTCATTCAGGAAAACGCCCGTTTCGCCGAGGCGCTCGACGTCTGAGCCCTCGCGCCCATATCATTGTCGTGGCCCGCAGGCTGTGCGCCCGGCGCGACCGGGCCGGATGGCGGACCGCAAACCACCGGGGCGACGACCAGACGGGGCGACGACCAGACGGGGCGACGACCAGACGGGGCAACGGGGCCGACCGACCGAGGAGCCTGATCATGAAGGACGCATTGGCATCTCGCACGACGCGATTCGGCGCGCTGGCGCTGGGCGCGCTGGCGCTGTCCGCCTGCGCGAACATCCCGCCCGGCGGCGCCATCGTGCACACGCCCTATTACGAACTGATCTACACCTCGTCCGAGGTGCGCACCATCGGCCCGGTCATGCCGGTGCAGGTGTTCGGCGCCCCCCCCGACGGCGCCGGCCCGGCGGAGGTCGCCGCCGCCATGACCCTGCCCGGCCGCTTCGGGTCCAAGCCCGCCCAGCTGGTTCCGGCGGGCGCGACGGGCAAGCGCATCGTCATCGGATTCTTCCCCGCCTCGCCCGAACGGCTTTGCGCCGGCCCGGGCAAGACCGGCGGCAAGACCGGCGGCGCGACGGGGGCGGCGACGGGGGGGGCGACGGGGGGGGCGACGGGCGGCGCTGACGGCCCGGCGCGGCTCGACGCCTCGCTGGCGTTTTGCATCGACGAGCGGGTGTTCACCGGCGCGCGGCTGGAATCGCGGGCCACGCGCGGGCCGCGCGATCCGGGGTTTCGCCAGGCGATCCTCCAGACCTACGCGGTGATGCTGCCATATCAAAACCCCGAACGCCGCCCCGATCCGCCGCGCATACGCATCCGCAGCCGCTAGGCGCAACGACGCGCCGCGCTCGACCGAAAGGGAATACCCCGATGCCCCATCCCCAAGCAGCCCCCCGGCTCGTCACGCGCCTCGGCGCCGCCTTCGCGCTCGCCCTGCTGACCAGCTGCGCCAACGTGGCCGGCGGGTCGGACGGCGGCGTCAACGTTCTGATATTCAGCGAGGATTTCGCCGACAACTACACATCGATCGAATTGCGCAGCGCCGGGTCATTGCCGCTGGAAATCCAGGGCGCGCCCCCCGACGGCGCCGCCCCCGAGGCCATCGCCGCCGCCATGACCCTGCCCCGGCGGCTTGGCGGCACGGCGCTGAACCCGGTCGCGCCGGGCGGCGGCGGGCGGCGGCTGGCGATCGGATTTTTTCTGGCGACGCCTGAACGGCTTTGCCGCGGCGGCAATGCCGGCAGCGCCCTTGACGACAAGGGCCGCATGCAGGTCTCGCTGGCCTATTGCTGGGACGATCGCATGCTGAGCGGCGCGCAGGCGCGCATCAACGGGTCGCGCGGGCCGAACGACCCGGGGTTTCGCGAGGCGATGATGCGGCTCTATGCGCGGGCGCTGCCCACCAAGAACACCAACGCCCCACGGTCCTCGCCGCGCTGAAGCTCAGCCCGCCAGCGATTCGCGCAGTTCCTCCAACGCCAGCCATTCCTCCTCGGCGGCGGCCAACGCCTGCTGGCGCGCGGCCAGCCCGTCGCTGGCCTTGCGGAATTTCGCCGGTTCGCGGGCGAAGCGATCGGGATCGGCGAGATACAGTTCAAGCTTGGCGATCTCCGCGCTCAGCCGATCGATCTCGCCGGGCAGCAGGTCAAGCCGCCGCGCCTGCGCATAGGACAGTTTCGCGCCGCCCTGCCCCGGCGCCCGGGGCAGGGCGGCGGGATCGGGCGCGGCGACGCGCGACGCTTTCGCCGCCCGCCCCTGCGCATCCGGCCCCTGCGCATCCGGCCCCTGCGCGCGCTGCGCCTGATAATCCGACCAGCCGCCGGCGTAGACGACCGCGCGCCCGTCGCCCTCCATGGCGATGGTGGTCGCCGCCACCCGGTCGAGAAAATCGCGGTCATGGCTGACCAGCAGCACCGTGCCGTCGTATTCCAGCACCAGTTCCTGCAACAGATCGAGGGTCTCGATATCGAGATCGTTGGTGGGCTCGTCGAGGATCAGCAGGTTGGACTCCCGCGCCATGATCCGCGCCAGCAGCAGGCGCGCCTTCTCGCCCCCCGACAGCGCCTTGACCGGGCCGCGGGCCTGGCGTTCGTCGAACAGGAATTCCTTCAGATAGGCGACCACGTGCCTGGGCCGCCCGCGCACCATGATCTGGTCGTTCTTGCCCGAAACCCCAAGCCCCTTGTCCCCGGTCAGGATCTCCCACAGGGATTTTTCCGGGTCCAGCGCCGCGCGGTTCTGATCGAACACCGCCTTCACCAGATTGGTCCCGAGCCGGATGCGCCCCGAATCAGGCGCCTCCTCGCCGATCAGCATCTTCAGCAGCGTGGTCTTGCCGACGCCGTTGGGGCCGACCAGCGCCACGCAATCGCCGCGCATGATCCGCACCGAGAAATCGCGCAGGATCACCTGATCCCCGAAGGCCTTGGAGACAGCCTCGGCCTCGACCACCAGCCGCCCGGATTTCGGCCCCGACTCGAAAGCCATCGCCGCCGTGCCGGTGCGCTGGCGCTGCCCGGTCCGCGTCGCGCGCAGGTCCCGCAAGCGCCGCACCCGCCCCATGTTGCGCTTGCGCCGCGCAGAGATGCCCTCGACCGCCCAGCGCGCCTCGGACTTGATCAGCCGGTTCAGCTTGCGGCGCTGGGCCTCCTCCTCCTCGAAATGCTTGTCGCGCCAGTCCTCGAACCCGTCGAAGCCGCGCGATATGCGCCGCACCTCGCCGCGATCCACCCAGAATGTCTGGCGGGTGAGGCGCTTCAGGAACGTCCGGTCATGGGAAATCAGGATGAACGCCGCGCGGGTCTGGGACAGCCATTGCTCGGCCCAGGCGATGGCTGAAATATCGAGGTGGTTGGTGGGCTCGTCCAGCAGCATCAGATCGGGTTCGCCGGCGATCACCCGGGCCAGCGCCGCGCGGCGACGCTCGCCGCCGCTGGCCTCGCCCGGGGGGTGATCTGCAAGCACCTGCAGCCCCTCCATGGCCATCTCGGCGCGGTAGCGTTCGGAATCGTCGAGATCGGCGGCCACGTAATCGCCAAGCGTGGCGTGGCCGCTCAGATCCGGGTCCTGCGGCAGATAGCCGATGCGCGCGCCGGGGCGCAGGAACCGCTTGCCGCTGTCGGGTTCGACGATCCCGGCGGCGATCTTCAGCAGCGTCGACTTGCCCGAGCCGTTGCGCCCCACAAGACAGATGCGCTCGCCCGGATGCACCGCCAGCGACAGGCCGCTGAACAGCGGATCGCCGCCAAAACCAAGCGAGACGTCGGACAGGGTGAGGATGGGAGGTTCGGCCATGCCCGTGCGCCTAGCCCCCGCCGCGCCGGGCGTCAAGCGGCGTGCGCGCACTCGGTTCCGCGCGCCCCCGCCTTTGCGCCCGGATTCCTCCGCGCCCGAATGCCTCGGCGCCCGGGGTCGGGGCTTTCGCCCTGCGCCGCGCGCCGCTATCGTCGCGCCATGAACAACGCCGCCCCTTTCGCGCCGGACCTCGCCGCCACGCCGATCAGCCCGATCGTGGAAACCCGGCGCTGGATCGCGGGCCGGGATTTCCCGCCCGATCGCCCGCTGATCGATCTCAGCCAGGCGGCCCCGGTCGCCCCGCCGCCGCCCCTGCTGCGCGAGGCCGTCGCGCAGGCGGCGCGCGACGATCCGGGCGCGCATCGCTACGGCCCGGTGCTGGGCAACCCGGCGCTGCGCGGCGAAATCGCCGCCCGCTGGTCGCGCGCCTACGCCGCCCCCGGCGCCCCGGCGCGGATCGACGCCGGGGATGTCGCCGTAACCGCCGGCTGCAACCAGGCCTTCTGCGTCGCCATCGCCACGCTCGCCGGGCCGGGGGACGCGGTGATGCTGCCCTACCCATGGTATTTCAACCACGCCATGTGGCTGCGGATGGCCGGGGTCGAGACCATCGCCCTGCCCTGCGGCGCGGACATGCTGCCCGATCCCGAAGCCGCCGCCGCGCTGATGACGCCCAAAGTCAGGGCCATCATCCTCGTCACCCCCAACAATCCCACCGGCGCCGAATGCCCCGCGCCTTTGCTGGAGCGGTTCTTCAAGCTGGCCGAGACCCACGGCGCCGGGCTGGTCGTCGACGAGACCTACCGCGATTTCCACAGCCGCGAGGGCGCCCCCCACGCCCTGTTCCAACGCCCGGACTGGCGCGCGCGACTGATCCACCTTTACAGTTTTTCCAAGGTTTTCCGGCTCACCGGTCACCGGGTCGGGGCGATGATCGCCGACCCGGCGCGCATTCGGGAGGCCGAGAAATTCCTCGACGCCATGACCATCTGCCCCAATCAGCTCGGCCAGATCGCGGCGCTGACCGGCCTGCGCAAGCTTGGCGACTGGGTGGCGGGCGAACGGCGCGAGGCGCTGGCGCGGCGCGGCGCGCTCATCGCCGCGTTCCGCCAGGCGCTGCCGGGCTGGGGCCTGCTCGGCTGCGGCGCCTATTTCGCCTATCTGCGCCACCCCTTCGCCGAGTCCGCGCATGATCTGGCGCGGCGCATGGCGGCCGAGCAATCGCTGCTGACGCTGCCGGGTTCGATGTTCTGCCCGCCGGGCGATCCGCTGGGGCGCGCCACCCTGCGCATGGCCTTCGCCAATGCCGACATGGCGGGCGTCAGCGCGGCGCTCGCCCGTCTCGCCGCGATGCGGGGCTGAGCCATGGCCCGGCGCGATTTTCTCGAATTCTTCGCCGGCGGCGGCATGGCGCGCATCGGGCTCGGGCCGGGCTGGCGCTGCCGGTTCGCCAATGACAACGACCCGTTGAAATGCGCCGCCTATCGCGACAATTTCGGCCCCGACCATCTGCTGGAGCGTTCCATCGCCGAGGTCTCGCCCGCCGAAATCCCCGGCCATGCCGATCTGGCCTGGGCCTCGTTCCCCTGCCAGGACCTGTCGCTGGCGGGCCGGCGCCGCGGCATGTCCGGCGGGCGTTCGGGGATATTCTGGGCCTTCTGGTTCGTCATCGAGCAGCTGCTGCGCGACGGGCGCGGACCGCGCACGCTGGTGATCGAAAACGTGGTGGGGCTGGCAAGCTCCAACGGCTCGGACGATTTCGCCGCCCTGACGGGCGCGCTGGCGCAGGCGGGCTACAGCTATGACGCGCATGTGATCGACGCGGCGGATTTTCTGCCGCAATCGCGCCCGCGCCTTTTCGTCTTCGCCTGGCGGGGCGCCGCGCCGCCGCGCATGATCGACCCGGCCCCCGAACGGCCGACGACGCTTTATCGCGGCCTGACCCGCATCGGGCCGGAGGCCGATCACGCCTTCGTGCCGCTGCGCCTGCCCCGGCCGCCGGCGCGCAACCTGCAATTGGCGGATCTGATCGAGACCCGCCCCAAAGACCAGAAATGGCGCGACCCGGCGCAGACCGCGCGCCTGCTGGCGATGATGACCCCGCGCCATCGCGCCCGCATCGACGCCGCCATCGCCGAGGCGAAATCCACCGGGCGGCGCGTCGCGGGCGGGCTGTATCGGCGATCCCGCCCCGACGGCGCCGGCGGAACCGTGCAGCGCGCCGAGGTGCGTTTCGACCTCGCCGGCTGCCTGCGCACGCCGGCGGGCGGCTCGTCGCGCCAGACGCTGGTGTCGGCGGAGCCCGACGGGCGCCTGCGCAGCCGCCTGCTGTCGGCGCGCGAGGCGGCGCGGCTGATGGGCCTGCCCGAGGATTACCGCCTGCCCGCCGCCTACACCGCCGCCTACAAGCTGGCGGGGGACGGGGTGGCGGTGCCCGCCGCGCGCTGGATCGCCGCCCATCTGGTGGAACCGCTGCTCGACTGGCAGGACGCGGCGGCGGCGCGCGACGCCCCGCGCGACGCCGATGACCCCGGCGATGCCCCCAGCGACGACCCCGGCGACGGCGCGGCGGTTGTCAGCGACCCCGCCGGGCTCTAAATACCAGAGTCAGCCGTCTTGCCCCGCGCGCGCAAGGCCGCAGACTGGAACGACGCAACCGCCCGACCGACAAGCCGCCCGACCGAAAACCGCCTGACCGAAAACCGCACGACGCCCGCGCCACGAAGGACCGAACCAGATGCTGCAATTCTTCCGCTCCGCTTCCGGGACCTGGCTGTTCAAGGGACTGTTCGTCGTGCTGATCGCCAGTTTCGCGGTCTGGGGCATCGGCGACGTGTCCATCGGCGGCGCCGGCAACCGCGTCGCCAAGGTCGGCGACGAGGAAATCGCCATCGACGACTACGCCCGCGCCCTGCAGCGCGAGATGCAGTCGCTGTCGCGCCGCGCCGGGCGCAACATCACCATGGACGAGGCCCAGACCCTGGGCATCCCGCAGGTGCTGCTGGCGCGGCTCACCCGCGACGCGGCGCTGAACGGCGAGGCGGGCAAGCTCGGCATCTCCGCCGACGACGCGGCGCTGCGCCGCGCGATCCTGCAATCACCGTCCTTCCAGGGGCCGGACGGCGTATTCGACGAACAGCAATACCTGTTCATCCTCAACCAGCTCGGCTTCGAGGTGGATCGCTTCGAAACCGACATGCGCCGCTCGCTGGCGCGCGACGTGATTTCCGCCGGGCTCACCGCCGGAACCCGCGCCGCGCCGGGCTTTGCCGAACTCGCCCTGTCCCGGCAGCTGGAAAAGCGCGAGATGACGCTGCTGATCCTGACCGCCGACGCCAACGCCGACGCCCCCGCGCCCCCCGACGAGGCGACGCTGATCGCCTGGCACAGGGACAACGCCGACGATTACGTGGCCCCCGAACGCCGCGACGCGGTGTGGATCGCCATCGACCCGCAGGCGTTGATCGACGATGTGGATGTGCTCGAAGACGACCTGCGCGCCGCCTATGCGGCCGCCGACGAACGCTACAACATCCCCGAACGCCGGGTGGTCGACCGCCTGTCCTTTCCCGACACCGCCGCCGCCATGAAGGCCAAGGCGGCGATCGACGCGGGCGAGATGGATTTCGCCGCCGCCGCCGCCGCGCTCGACCTGAAGCTTGACGACGTGACGCTGGGCGAGGTGACCCGCGACGACCTGCCCGCCGACATGGCCGAGGCGGCGTTCTCGGGCGAGCTGGGCGTCGCCGGTCCGGTGAAAAGCGGCCTCGGTCCGGCGCTGGTCAACGTGCGCGCCATCCTGCCCGGGTCCTCGGTCAGCTTCGAGGCGGCGCGCGACGAACTGCGCGCCGAACTGGCGGCGGCCGACGCCATCGACCTCGCCGCGGGCAAGGCGGAGGAGGTTGCGGACCTGCTCGCCGGCGGCGCCACGCTCGAGGAAATCGCCGCCGAGACCGGCCTGACGCTGTCATCGGCGCGGGGCGTCGCCGCGGATGGCGACGGCGCGCCGGACGGAATCGCCAGGAGCGCGGACTTCCTCGGCGAGCTGTTCGCCGCCGAACCGGGGCAGGATCGCGACCTGATCGAGACCCCCGCCGGCGCCTGGATCGCGCTGCGGGTGGACGCGGTGGCCGAGGCCGCGCCGCTGGATTTCGAAGCCGCGCGCGCGAAGGTGCTCGAAGACTGGACCGCCGCGCAGCGGCGCGACAGCCTCAACGCGCTGGCCGATCGGATCATCGCCGAACTTGAGTCGGGCGCCCCCGCCGACGCGGTGGCCGAGACCCACGGGCTGACCCCGATCCGCAGCGGCCCGATCACCAGGTCCGCCTCGCTGCCCGGCGCCCCGGCGGCGCTGGTGGAAACCCTGTTCGCGACCCCGATCGGCAAGCCCGCGCGGGTCGACGAGGACGCCTCGGTCGCCATCGGCGTGGTCACCGCCATCGCCCCGCCGGACCTCAAGGACCCGACCTTCGCCGGGATCCTCAGCCAGTGGCAGGCGGCGATGGACGATTCGGTGGGCAAGGACGTCTACGCGCTCTACGCCATGGCGATCCAGAATCGCGAGGGCGCGACGGTGAACCCCAACGCCATGGAGCAGGTGATCAACCAGCTGCGCTGACGCAAGCCCCCCGGCGGCGGCGGCCTGCTCACGCGGGAGCAGGCCGCCGCTCCATGCGTGGGCGCCGCTTCCGATCGCATGGCCGGCGGGCCGCTCAAGGAACCTGAATGATGCAGATTCGCCCCGATTTCGCCGATTTCGAGACCCGCTTCGCGTCCGGCGAAAATCAGGTGCTGTGGACCACGCTGCCCGCCGATCTCGACACCCCGGTGTCGCTGATGCTGAAACTGGCGCAGGCCCGCAAGGACAGCTTCATGCTGGAAAGCGTCACCGGCGGCGACACCCGCGGGCGCTATTCCTTCATCGGCTTCAAGCCGGACCTGGTCTGGCGCTGCCGGGGCCGGGCGGCGCAGATCAACCGCGCCGCGCGCTATGACGCGGAGGCCTTCGAACCCGACCCCCGCGATCCGCTGACCAGCCTGCGCGCGGTGCTGGAGGAAAGCCAGATCGAACTGCCCCGCGAATTGCCGCCGGGGGTGTCCGGCCTGTTCGGCTATCTGGGCTACGACATGGTGCGCCATGTGGAAAACCTGCCCGACGCGAATCCGGATCCGCTGGACCTGCCCGACGCGATCATGATGCGCCCCACGGTGGTGATCGCGGTGGATGCGGTGAAGGACGAGGTGACCATCGTGGTCCCGGTCTGGGCCGGCGACGCGACGGGCGAGCGCGGATCGGCGCGCGCCGCCTTCGCCCGCGCCGCCGAACGCCTGTCCGACGTGGTGATGGATCTGGACCGCGCCATCCCCGCCGATCAGGGCGCGGCGCAGGGCGACGCGGTCGAGATCGGCGAACCCGTCTCCAACACCTCCCACGCCCGCTATCTCGAAATGGTCGCCCGGGCCAAGGATTACATCGCCGCCGGGGACGTGTTCCAGGTGGTGCCCTCGCAGCGCTGGGCGCGGGATTTCCCGCTGCCGCCCTTCGCGCTCTATCGGGCGCTGCGGCGCACCAACCCCTCGCCCTACATGTTCTTCTTCAATTTCGGCGATTTCCAGATCGTCGGCGCCAGCCCCGAGATCCTGGTGCGGGTGCGCGACGGCAAGGTCACCATCCGCCCGATCGCCGGCACGAGGCCCCGCGGCGCCACGCCCGAGGAGGACGACGCCCTGCGCGCCGAATTGCTGGCCGACCCCAAGGAACTGGCCGAGCACCTGATGCTGCTGGATCTGGGCCGCAACGACGTGGGGCGGGTGGCGAAGATCGGCACCGTGAACCCCAACCAGCAATTCACCGTGGAGCTGTATTCCCACGTCATGCACATCGTCTCCAATGTCGAGGGCGAGCTGCGCGACGACGTGGACGCGCTGGCCGCCCTGCTCGCCGGGCTGCCGGCGGGCACGGTGTCGGGCGCGCCGAAGGTGCGGGCGATGGAGATCATCGACGAACTGGAAACGGAAAAGCGCGGCGTCTACGCCGGCGCGGTGGGGTATATTTCCTCCGCTGACGAGATGGATGTCTGCATCGCCCTGCGCACCGCGGTGCTGAAGGACGGGCGCATGTATGTGCAGGCCGGCGGCGGCGTGGTGCATGACAGCGACCCGGAGGCCGAATTCCAGGAAACCGTCAGCAAATCCCGCGCCCTGATGCGCGCCGCCGAGGCGGCGGGGCGGTTTTCAGGCCGGCGCAACTGGTGACGCCGGCTCAGGCGCGGCCTTGCCCTGACCGCCGCCGTCCATGAGCCCGGGCATTCAGCCCGCGGCGCCGCGCTCGGCGATCCAGACCTCCATGGTGCCCTTGGGCAGGTCGCGGTAGCGCCCGTCCAGCGACACCCGGGTCAGCGGCGGCGGCTGCCCGCCGAACGCGTCTGACAAGGCGTCGCGCAGCAGCGCCGCGAGATCGCCGGCGGCCTCGGCCTGGGCGTCGTAGTAGTAACGCACATCGTTGTTGTCGAGGTCGATGGGGATCACCTTCACCTCCGCCACCGCGTAGCCGGCGGCTTTCAGGCGCGCCACCACGGCCTCCATTTCACCCATGTCCGTGCGGCGCGTGACGTGGATGATCAGCGTGGGCAGCGGCGCCGGCGGCGCGGCGACCCGGCGCGCGCCCTCGCCCGCGCCCTCGCCCGTCAGCGCCGCCAGCCGGTCGGCCCCGCCCTGATCCGTCGCCTGATCGCCGATCGGGGGCAGGGTCGAGCGACCGGCGCCGCCGGCCTCGC
>NZ_JBWOMN010000074.1:0-13505 GCF_056449545.1 Oceanicella sp.
GCCGCTGGCGCGGCTCGGGGCCAGCGATCTGACCCCCGAGGCGCAGCAGCCCGCCTCTGACGCGGGTGTTGAGCGCGCCTCTGGCGCGGGTGTTGGGCGGGCCTCTGGCGCGGGTGTTGGGCGCGCCTCTGGCGCGGGTGTTGGGCGCGACGCGGCGCGCCGGCGCGGCGATGCCATCCATCTGCTGCTCGAACTGCTGCCGGAGATGCCCGAGTCGGCGCGCGCGGCGCGGGCGGCGGCGCTGCTGGATGCCGATTTCGCCGATCTGCCCGAACCGCTGCGGCGCGAGGCGGCGGATGAGGCGCTGGCGGCGTTGGCGCTGCCGGAAATGGCGGATTTCCTTGGCCCCCGCGCGCTGGCCGAGGCCGGGCTCAGCGCCGAGATGCCGGAGATCGGGGCGCGGATCTCGGGGCGGGTGGATCGGCTGCTGGTGGGCGAGGACGCGGTCGCGGCGCTGGATTTCAAGACCGGGGCGCCCGCCGCCGGGCCGGATGCGGCGCCCGAGGCGTATTTGCGCCAGATGGCCGCCTACCGGGCGATCCTGACGCGGCTGCATCCGGGCAAGACCGTGCGCTGCGGGCTGTTCTGGACCCGCGCGGCGCGCATCGACTGGCTTTCGGATGCGGCGCTGGATGGGGCTTTCGCCCGCATCGGGACCTAACGATTGCGGGCATTGACGGTCGCGGATTTCACCTGTGGTTGCGAGATGGGGTGCGCGATCGCAAATGCCCGGCGCTGCTTGACCCGGTTTCGGGTGGCGCCTAGGTTGACGATCCGGGCGGCGTCGCCCACATGCAGACCCGGCCGCGCCGTTCCCTGGGCGGCCGGTCCCGATCGAGCCTCGATCAACCAAGGAGACACAGGCATGGCCACCATCGCAGTGACTGACGCGAGTTTCGAGCAGGACGTGCTGAAATCCGACACCCCCGTCGTGGTGGATTTCTGGGCGGAATGGTGCGGCCCCTGCAAGCAGATCGGCCCGGCGCTGGAGGAGATCGCCGCCGAGATGTCCGGCAAGATCAAGATCGTGAAGGTGAATATCGACGACAACCCCAACGCGCCCTCGCGCTACGGCGTGCGCGGCATCCCCACGCTGCTGGTGTTCAAGGGCGGCGAGGTGGTGTCCAACAAGGTCGGCGCGGCGCCCAAATCGGCGCTGCAAAGCTGGATCGAAGGCGCGATCTGAAGCGGCGCGGGCGCAGGCGAGGCCCAGGGGGGGGCGCGGGACGATGTCTGAACTGATCGAGGGGCCCAGGGGCCCGATCGTGGATTGGGACGATGCCTACGCCAACCGCGCCCATGTGCCCGAGGCCGACGCGCTGATCGCCGCCCTGGCGGAACGCGCGCCGGCGTTTCGCGCCGCGCTGGGCGATCGGGCCATGCTGGACCTGTCCTACGGCGCCGGCGCGCGACAGAATTTCGACCTGTTCCTGCCCGAGGGCGCGCCGCGCGGCCTGGCGGTGTTCGTGCATGGCGGCTACTGGCTGGCCTTCGACAAGTCGAGCTGGTCGCATCTCGCCGCCGGGCCGCTGGCCCATGGCTGGGCGGTGGCGATGCCGAGCTACACCCTGGCCCCCGCGGCCGGGGTCGCCGACATGACCCGCGAGATCGCGCGGTTCCTGGGGGTCGCGGCGGGGCGCGTCGACGGGCCCATCGCCCTGGCCGGGCATTCCGCCGGCGGGCATCTCGTATGCCGGATGCTGTGCGAGGACGTGAATGTCGACGATGCGGCGCGGGCGCGAATCGCGCAGACGGTTTCGATATCCGGCGTGCATGACCTGCGCCCGCTGACGCGCACCGAGATGAACGCCACGCTGGGGCTGAGCGCGCGCGACGCCGCGGTGGAGAGCCCGGCGCTGCGCGTGCCGTCGCAGGGCGCGCGGCTCATCGCCTGGGTGGGCGGCGACGAACGCCCGGAATTCATCCGCCAGGCGCGGCTGATCGCCAATATCTGGCGCGGCTGCGGCGCCGACACGCGCGTGGAGATCGAACCGGAGCGAAATCATTTCAACATCATAGAGGCGCTTGAGGATCCGGCGAGCCCGCTGACCCGCGCGCTTCTGGACATCTGACCACGCAGGACCGAAACGGGGGGCGATCGCCCATGCAATGCTTTTTCGTGCAGATCAAGACCGAGCTTGGCCGCGCCTATGACGTGGCCGACGCGCTGGCACAGCGCGAGGTGGCCTCGGAGATCTATTCGACCTCGGGCGAATACGACCTGCACGCCAAGTTCTACGTCGAGGACGACGTGGATATCGGCCATTTCGTCAACGAGCACCTGCACGGGCTGGCCGGCATCAAGCGCACCTTCACCACGCTGACCTTCAAGGCCTTCTGAAGCCGCCTCGCGCCGGGGCGCGAAAAAACCGCCCTCGGGCGTTGACACCAACCGGGGCGGCGGGTAATTCCCAGCGCGTCGGGCGCGTAGCTCAGTGGGAGAGCACCTCGTTGACATCGAGGGGGTCGCTGGTTCAATCCCAGCCGCGCCCACCAGCCCTTTCAAGGGCTTGGCGGGTCGATTTTCATCGCATTCGACGTTGTGAAGACCCTGCGCGGCAGGCCGCGTGCAGGAATGTCCCCGCGCCCCCCAAGGCGCGCGGCGCCGCCGTCGGCTGCGCCGCGCCCTGGCGGGACAGCTTGCGCCGGGCGAGGCGCGGCGCAAGGTCCCGGTTCGGGGCGGGCTCAGGCTGCCAGCAGGCCGCGGATCTCGTCGAGCAGGGCGAGGCGGCGCTTCTTCAGGTCCTCCAGATGAAAATCATCCATGGGCTCCACATTGGTGTCGCCGCGGTGAATCTTGCGGTTCAGCTCGTGATAGTCGTCGGCGAGCCGGGCGAAATGCGGGTCCGAGGCCTTGCGCGCGTGGATCGCCTCGGCCATTTCGGGGAATTCCTCGTGCAGTTCGTGAGGCGTGTGGGACATGAATGCGGTCTCCTCTTCGCGATGCGTCCTGATTGCGTTTCATCCTGCAATCACCCCGTGCGCGCCGCTTTGCGCTGGATCAAGGCGTCCGGCCCAAAGCGCGCGCATTCCGCGTTTACGGAGAATTCGCGCGGGGCGCAACTGGTGCTCGACGCGCTTGCCCGCAGCGCCTATTTTCGCCTCTCAACCAATCTGGCGCCGGGCGGTTCGCCGCCGCGGGCGCGCAAGGAAAGGCCTCGCATGACCCGACCCGTGATCGGCATCATCGGCAACGCGCATCTGATCAATGATCAGTATCCGGCGCAGGCGGTGGGCGAGATGAACATCCGGGCGGTGGCGGAGGCGGCCGGCGGGTTGCCGCTGATGGCGCCCTCCATCCCCGAGGTGGCGCCGCTTGACGAATTGATGGCCGCCTGCGACGGCTTCGTGTTCACCGGCGGGCGGCCCAACGTGCACCCGTCGAATTACGGCGAGGCGGAGACCGAGGCCCACGGCCCCTTCGACCCGGCGCGCGACGCGCTGACCCTGCCGCTGATTCGCGCGACGGTGGCGGCCGGGCAGCCGGTGCTGGGCATCTGCCGCGGGTTTCAGGAAATGGCGGTGGCGTTCGGATCGACCCTGCACCCGGAAATCCGCGACCTGCCGGGGCGGATGAACCACCGCATGCCGCCCGACGGCACGCTGGAGGAAAAATTCGAACTGCGCCACAGCGTCGTTCTGACCCCGGGCGGGCGGTTCGCGCGGCTGCTGGGCGCAGAGCGGGTGATGGTCAATTCGCTGCATGGGCAGGCGGTGATGACGGTGGGTGCGCGCATCGACATCGAAGGCCGCGCCGAGGACGGCACCGCCGAGGCGCTGTCGATCCGCGACGCGCGCGGTTTCGCTTTGGCGGTGCAGTGGCACGCGGAATGGCGGGCGCAGGACGATGCGGTGTCCCGCCCGATCTTCGCGGCGTTCGGCGACGCGGCGCGCGCCTGGCGGGCGGCGCGGCGGGGGTGAAGGCGGGTTTGGGGGCGGGTTTGGGGGCGGGCGGATGCTGGCGCTGGCGCTGATCCTGGACGCCGCGCTTGGCGAACCCGACTGGCTGTGGCGGCACGCGCCGCACCCCGCGGCGCTGATGGGGCGCATGATCGCCTGGCTGGAGGCGCGGCTGAACCGCGGCGGCGCGGGCGCCCGGCGCATGGGCGGCGCGCTGTGCGTGGCGCTGCTGGTCGCGGCCTGGGGCGCGGGCGCGGCGCTGATCGCGGCCATGCCCTTCGGCTGGGTTTTCGAAATCATCGGCGCCGCGATCCTGCTGGCGCAGAATTCGCTGGTCGCGCATGTGCGCGCGGTGGCCGCGGGGCTGCGGCAGGGCCTGCCCGAAGCGCGGCGCGCGGTGGCGCGCATCGTCGGGCGCGATCCGCAGGCGCTGGATGCGACCGGCGTTGCGCGCGCCGCGATCGAGAGCGCGGCGGAGAATTTCGCCGACGGCGTGGTGGCCCCGGCCTTCTGGTTCCTGATCGGCGGGCTGCCGGGAATCGCGATCTGCAAGGCGGTGAACACCGCCGATTCGATGATCGGGCATCGGACGCCGCGCTACGCGGATTTCGGCTGGGCGGCGGCGCGGCTCGACGATCTGGCGAACTGGATCCCGGCGCGGCTGGCGGGGGCGCTGATATGCGTCGCCGGCGCCGGGCGCGCGGGCTGGGCGGTGATGCGCCGCGACGCGGGGCTGCACCGTTCGCCCAACGCCGGCTGGCCCGAGGCGGCGATGGCGGCGGCGCTGGGCGTGTCGCTGTCCGGGCCGCGGGTCTATGGCGGGGTGATCGCCGACGAGCCCCTTGTCAACGAGGACGGCCGCGCGCCGGGCGCCGACGACATCGACGCCGCCGTCGCCGTGCTGTGGCGCGGCTGGGCGGCGCTGCTGGCGCTGGCGGCGTTCGTTGATCTGGTGTCCTGAACGGGGTCCAGCGGGCGGCGGCCCTGGTTCAAAGCTTGTGGCGGGCGAGGGTTTCGTAGGCGGGGCGGGCGGCGTCGGCCACCGCGGCGGCCGCGCCGGTCAGCGCCGGCAGGGCGCCGCCGGGGGGCGCGAAGCCGGTGGACCCGTCCAGCGCGTCATACCAATGCGCCGCCCAGACGCCGTCGTAATCGCGCCGCCCCGGGGCCCAGGACAGCATGGCGGGGGAAAATTCCAGCCCCACCGCGGCGCAGAGCGCGCGCAGCGCGCGTTCGGGATCTGCGCGCAGGTCCTCGGCGTCGATCACCGGGCAGGGGCGGCCCAGCGCGCCCGATGCGCGCTCGAACAGCGCCGCCTGCTGGAAAAAGCCGATTTCGGCGAGGGCGGGGGTCTCGCGCTTGCGCGCGTAGCTGGCCACCACCCGTTCCGGGGCGCGGATCAGGAACATGTTGGCGAGCCCCTCGATCCAGTCGAGATCCAGCCCGTCGGGGATGTGGTGGGTCATGTGTTTCTGGTAGATGATCGCCGCGCCGGGGCAGGGGGCCAGGCAGGCGGCGACGGCGCGGTCGATATCCGGTTCGCCGGCGGCGATGATCGCCGCGCGCATGGGGTGGTCGATGCCGGTGCGCGCCAGATAGGCGGCGTAGAGCGGTTCATCCATGGCGCGGCAGCCGGGCAACTGGGCGAAGCTGCGCATCAGCGCCGAGGACAGGTTGCGCGGCCCGGACCAGACCGCGAGCCGCAGGGGCGGGGACGGGGGTCGGGTGGCGGTCACGGCGGGCTCCTGCGCTGACGGATCCTGAGCCCCATCAAGCGCGCGGGCGCGATTCGGGCAAGCCGGGAAATGCCCGGTCAGAGCAGGTCGAGCCAGGGCGGCAGGCCGGCGGCGTCGAATTCGGCGACGCTGACGCCGTCGAGCGTGATGCGCAGATCGCCGGCGATGATCACGGCGTGGTCGCCCAGGGGGCGCAGCGCAGCCTGTTCGCGCAGATCCGCGCTGAGGATCAGCCGATCCAGCGCCGGGTCGAAATCGGCGATGCGGTCGCGCCCGTCGCCGCGCGCGAACACGAATCGGTCGGCGCCCGGGCCGCCGATCAGCCGGTCATTGCCGGCATCGCCCTGCAGCCGGTCATTGCCGGCGCCGCCCAGCAGCGTGTCGCGCCCGGTCCCGCCCTGCAGGCGGTCGGCGCCGCCATTGCCCGCAACCCGGTCCCGCCCGGGGCCGCCGATCAGCAGATCGCCGCCGCCGCCGCCCGAAAGACTGTCGCCCCCGGCGCCGCCCCGGATGCGGTCGGCGCCGGTCTGGCCGTCGAGCCGGTCGTCGCCGTCATGGCCCAGCAGCCGGTCGGCGCCGCCGCCGCCGGCCGCCGCGTCATCGCCGTCGCCGCCGCGGATCAGGTCGTCGCCATTGCCCCCGAGCAGCGAATCATCGCCGGAATCGCCCCAGATGCGGTCATTGCCGGTCCCGCCGAAAACCGTATCGCCGCCAAAGCCGCCATGCAGGCGGTCGTTGCCGCCATTGCCCCAGATCGTGTCGCCGGCGCGGTCGCTCCGGCGGGTCTCGACATCGGCGCCGAGGTCGCGCAGGTCGCCCCAGATCTGGTCGCGCCCGGGGCCGCCCGCCATGCGGTCGGCCCCGGGCTGGATCGCCGCGCCGTTGATCGCCTGCTTGAAATCGCCGAACAGGATGTCGTCGCCGCCGCCGCCCTGCAGCGAATCATCGCCGCCGATCGCCAGCGCCGCGCCGTCGATCAGCAGCGCGTCGCCGATCAGCTGATCGGCCCGGGCCGAGCCGGTCAGCCGGTCGTCGCCGCCGGTGAAGAACCAGCGGGCGCCCACCGCCGCCGCGTCGCCGCCAAGCTGGATGCGCCGCGCCCCGGGCCCGGCGCCGCTGGCGCTGAGCTGATCGTCGCCGCCGGCGAAGGCGCCGCCATCGGCGCGCGCGCGGGGGCGCAGGAAGATCGCGTCGCCCCAGCCGGTGATCGCGCCGTCGCCGCGCAGCGTCAGCCGGTCCGCGCCGCCGCGCACATCGACGGCGTCCGGCTCCACCAGGAAAAAATCGCCCGCGGCCTCGATCGCGCCGGTTCCGGCGGTCTGTTCCAGCCTGTCGGCGCCGCCGCGCTGGCGGGCCCCGGCGCGCGCGGCGTCGCCGTGAATCCGGGCGTCGTTCGCGCCGCCCGCCAGCAGCGTGTCAGCCCCCGAAAGCGCCAGATCCAGCGGCGCGACCGCCTGGGGTTCGCCTTCGGGCGCTGCGAGGGCGGCGAGTTCCAGCGACAGGCCGCTGAAGACCAGCGCGCCGCCGGTCCCGTCGGGCTGAATGGAGAACTCGGACACCAGGCCCCGCGGCGCGTTCCCCGGCCCCAGCGACAGGGCGCCGGCGGCGCGCAGGGCGTGGCCCTCGGCGGAGATCCAGGAATAGGCGCCGCCGGCGAGCGCGCCCGCGCCCGGCGGGCGGCGCAGTTCGAAGGCCAGCGAGGCCAGGGAAAAGCCGCCGGCGCCGCGCGCGTCAAGCAATGCCAATGAGATCCGCCTTCCCGGCCGTCCCGTCCCCCGCATCCCGGGCTGAGGCTCGCCGGTTTCGCGCGTCGGGTCAAGCGGCCTGGCGGCGGGCGCGTCTTGCATCTGCGCTGCGCCCATGCGACCTCGGTCGCGATCGCAGGACAGGAGGCCGCCATGACCAACCCCGACATCCCCGACCCCGAGGCCATGGGCGCGCAGATGGAATTCGACGGGCGCATGTCCTATGGCGACTATCTGCGGCTGGACCGGATCCTGGACGCGCAGGCGCCCCTGTCGGACGCCCATGACGAGATGCTGTTCATCATCCAGCACCAGACCTCGGAACTGTGGATGCGCCTGGCGCTGCATGAACTCGGCGCGGCGCGCGAGGCCATGCGCGAGGACCGGCTGCAGCCGGCGTTCAAGATGCTGGCCCGGGTGTCGCGGATTTTCGAACAGCTCAACAACGCCTGGGATGTGCTGCGCACCATGACCCCCAGCGAATACACCCGGTTCCGCGACGATCTGGGGCAATCCTCGGGGTTTCAGTCGCACCAGTACCGGATGATCGAATTCCTGCTGGGCAACCGCAATCCGGCGATGATGCGCCCGCATGCGCATCTGCCCGCCATCCGCGCGGCGCTGGCGGCGGAGCTGGAACGCCCGAGCCTCTATGACGAGGCGCTGGCGCTGGTGGCGCGCGCCGGGCTGCCCTTGCCCGAGGCCGCGCGGGCGCGGGACCTGGCGCGGCCCCATGCTGTCAACGCGGCCGCCATCGCCTGCTGGCGCATGGTCTACGCCGATCCCGAAACCCACTGGCCGCTGTATGAACTGGCGGAAAAACTGGTGGATCTGGAGGATTACTTCCGCCGCTGGCGGTTCAACCACGTGACCACCGTCGAGCGCATCATCGGCTTCAAGCGCGGCACCGGCGGCACGCCCGGGGTCGCCTATCTGCGCAAGATGCTGGAGGCGGAGCTGTTCCCCGACCTTTGGCGCCTGCGCACGGAGCTGTGACGCCTGGAAAGGACAAGCCGATGACCGACAAATCCACCACCCACGACGCCGAGCAGGACGCGCGCAACGAATCCGTGCTGGTCTATGTCAACGGCGCGCTGAAGCCGCGCGCCGAAGCCGTCGTGTCGGTGTTCGACGCCGGGTTCATGCTCGGTGACGGGGTGTGGGAGGGCCTGCGGCTGCATGGCGGCAAATGGGCGTTTCTCGACGATCATCTGGATCGGCTGTTCGAGGCGGCGCGGGCGATCGACCTCGACATCGGCATGGACCGGGCGGGCGTCGCGGCGGCGCTCGATGTCACGGCCGCGGCGAACGGCATGACCGATGACGCCCATGCGCGGCTGATGGTGACGCGGGGGCGCAAGGCGCGCCCCTTCCAGCACCCGGCGCTGTCGCGCTTCGGGCCGACCATGGTGATCATCGTCGAACATTCGCGCCCGTCGCTGCCGGCGGCGGGGATACGCCTGGCCACCGTGCCGCAGGTGCGCGGGCTGCCCATGAGCCAGGATCCCAAGCTGAATTCCCATTCCAAGCTGAACTGCATCCTGGCCTGCATCCAGGCGGAAAAGGCCGGCGCCGACGAGGCGCTGATGCTCGATCCCCATGGTTTCGTGAACACCACCAACGCCTGCAATTTCTTCATCGTGCGGCGGGGCGAGGTCTGGACCTCCACCGGCGACTACTGCATGAACGGCATCACTCGCGAAAAGGTCATCGGGCTGTGTCGCGACAACGCCATCCCGGTGTTCGCGAAGACCTTTTCGCTGGTCGAGGCCTATGGCGCCGAGGAGGCGTTCCTGACCGGCACCTTCGGCGCCCAGACCCCGGTGGCGGAGATCGACGGGCGCCCGATCGGCGCGGCAGGCGGCGTCGGGCCGGTGACGCGGCGCATTCGGGCGCTGTATGCGGAACTGATCGCCCGCGACACGGCTTGAACTTCCCGGGATCGGCGGCGGATCCGGCGGTCATGTCCCGGCGCGGCGGGCGCGGTCAGCGCAGATCGGCGAGCCAGTCGCGCAGCAGCGGTTTCAGCCCCGGGGCGTCCGGCAGGTCGAGATGGCCGACCCCCGCCAGCAGCGCGTAGCGGCCGCGATCGGCGTGGGCGGAGATCACCGGCTGGAATTCGTCGGCGAAGAACGCCTCGTCATCCGCGCCCGCGACCACCAGCAGCGGCGCGGCGATGGCGGCGAGATCGGCGCCGTAATCGCCGCGCGGCGCGTAGGACGCGTTCATGCGAAAGCTGTAGGCGTCGGTGGCGGTGCGGCCCAGCGGGCCGTCGCGCAGCGCCTTGGGCAGGGCGAATTCGATGACGGTGAGGTGATTGAGCGCGGTGACGCCGGCGGCGTTCAGCATGCTGAGCCCGATGATCCGCCGGGTCAGCGGGCGGGCCCAGCCGCCCGCATCGGGCCGCGTGGTCGGGGCGTTGTATTTCAGGAACGGGGCCAGCAGCAGATAGCCCGCGGCCAGCCCGCCATGGGCCCCGCCGGCGAAGCGCACCGCCAGCCCGCCGCCCGAACTGTGTCCGGCGACGATGATGCGGGCGTCGGGTTTTCGCGCGCGGATCGTGGAGACGAGATCGGCGATGTCGTCCTCGAGCTGGCCGATATAGGCCACGTCGCCGCGCCGGTTCAGGGCGACGGCGTCGCGCGGGGACGGGGTCGCGCCAGAGGCGCGCGGGGACGGGGTCGCGCCAGAGGCGCGCGGGGGCGGGGTCGCGCCAGAGGCGCGCGGGGCGGGAACACCGCCATGGCCGCGCAGGTCGGGGATGGCGGCGTTGGCCAGGCCCTCGGCGGCGAGCCAGCCGGCCAGGGCCTCGAACTGCATGCCGTGCCAGCCCGATCCATGCAGGAACAGCAGCGTCAGATCCGTGGGCCGGGCGCTTTCGCGCCAGCGCCATGAAAGCGCGGCGCCGTCGCGGGCGCGATAGGTCAGGGCGTCGCGGTTCCAGGCCCCGATGTCGAGACCGGGTTTCGCCGCCAGCGCCTGCGAAAAATCCAGCCCGGCGCCCGGGTCGGGCAGGATCGGCCCTGCGGGGCGCTGCGTGGCGATCAGCGCCAGCGCCGCGGTCAGCGGCGCGACGACGCCGATGGCGACGCATTTTGCGATGGCGGCGAGCATGCTGTTGTTCCCGGCGGAATCGGCGGGGCGAAGCCGCGCCAAATGCAAGGAAAACGCCCCGGCGCCGGGCGGCGTCGGGGCGTGGCGCCTGTTTCGATCCCGTCGCGGCGCGGCGGGGTCACGTCACGTCAGGACTTGCCGTCCGAGGTTCCGCCTTTCGGGGCGCCGCCCGAACCGCCGCCCGAACCGCTCGAGGACGGCGCGGCGCGGGATTTGGATTCGGCGCCGAGCGGTTCGTCGGAGCGCTGCACGGTGCCCTCGAAATGCGCGCCGCTTTCGATGGCGATGGTCTTGTGGATGATGTCGCCCTCGACCTTGGCGGTGGAGGTCAGGCGCACCTTCAGCCCGCGCAGCCGCCCGACCACGCGGCCGTTGACCACCACGTCATCGGCGACCACTTCGCCGCGGATGGTGGCGCTTTCGCCGACGGTGAGCAGATGCGCGTGGATGTCGCCCTCGATCGCGCCCTCGACCTGGATGTCGCCGGAGGTGGAGATGTTGCCGGTGATGGTCAGGTCGGAGGACAGCACCGAAGGCGAGGCCTTGGGCGCCGGCGCGGCGGCGGCGGGGGGGGGCGATGACGGGGGCTTGGCGCTCGGCTGATCCCTCGTCGGCTCAATCGGATCGTTGATCTTGGATTTAGAGAACATTGCGGGCTGCCTCGATGTATTTGAGCGGATTGACGGCCTTGCCGCTGGAGCGGATCTCGTAATGCACGTGGTTGCCGGTGGAGCGGCCGGAGCTCCCCATATCGCCGATCCGCTCATCGCGCGCAACCCGCTGGCCTTTCTTGACCCGGATTTTGTTGAGATGCGCATAGACGGTTTCATAGCCGAACGCATGGCGGATTTCGATCACCCGGCCATAGCCGGACTGCCAGCCCGCGTAGGTGACGACGCCGTCCGCGGTGGCGTAGATCGGGGTGCCGCGATCGGCCGCCATATCAAGCCCCGAATGCATCCGCCGCCCGCGCATTCCGTAGCCCGAGGTCAGCCGGAACGCCGAATGCACCGGCTTGGCGAAGGGCAGCTTGGTGGTTGCCATCTGCATCAGGTTGACCCGTTCCAGCCCATCGATCAGCGCCGCGATCCGGGTGACGTCGGCGCTGGTCGTTTCGGTCTGCGCGCCCTGCACCACAGGGGTGAGGGGGCCGCCGATGCCGGAATAGTCGCGGCGCATGGCCTTGACCATGTCATCGACATCGAGCCCGGCGCGGGCGAACACCTTGTCCATGGCGCCGAGGCCGATCTGCACCGCGTCCTCGAGCCGGGAATACATCATGTTGCGCCGTTCGTCGGCGCGGCGCCGGTCGTCCTGCAGCGCCGCCAGCCGGTCGCCAAGCGCGCTGGCCCGGGCGAGCGCGGCGTCGCGCGCGGTGACGGCGTCGTTGAGCGCGTCGGAGACCGCGGCGATGGTGGAGGTCCATTCCGCCTCGGTGGCGTCGAGCGCCGCGAGCCGGGCTTCGGCGGATTCGCGGCGCTGGCGCATGGTTTGGGCGGTGCGCAGGGCGGCGTCGCGGCGGGTGACCGCGGCGCGCAGCTTGGCGCGCAGGGTCTCGACGGCGATGGTCAGTTCCTGCTCGACCTCGGCGGCGTCCGACAGCGCCACCTGCTTGCGGGTGAGCGCGCCGGAGACGGTTTCGATGCGCCCCATGGCGGCGGCGAGGTCGCGATCCAGCGACTGGTTGCGCAGCTCCAGCGCGGCGATGCGGGATTCGAGCCCGGCGCGCATGGTCCGGGCGCTGGCGGCCTCGGCGTTGCGCTCCATCACCGCCACGCCCAGCGAGGCGGAGGCGAGAATCCCCCAGGCGACCACCGCGGCGCAGCCGAGCGCCAGCCCGATCCGGGCGCGGCGCGACACCGTCACGAAGCGGGTGGAGCCGTCGAATTTCATGAAAACGCTTCGATCCGGCCCGGCGCCCGCGCCGTCATGCCCCGAAGCCGATCCGATCGCCTGCGCCGCCCGGTCTTCGCCGCCCGGCCCTGTCGGGTCTTCGCCGCCCGACTTCGCCCGGTCTTCGCCGCCCGGCCCTGTCGGGTCGCAACCTGCGTCTCGCATTGTCCACCGCCCTCATTCTTGGCAATTCATGGCTGGTTGGCGCCGGCCATCATTTTTTTGTTTTGTGTTGTGGTTTTGCATCGTTACCGAAGGCGCGCCGGCGGATCAACGAAAATCCGATGAACCGGGATTCAGAAACGCCGCCTGCGTCAATGGGCTGCGGCGGATGGCCGGACATGGCGCGCGGGTCAGGCCCTTGGGGGACTCGGCCAGCGGCCAGCGGAAATCCAGCGGCGGCGCGGCGTTTCGCGCGGGTCGCCGCGCCGCGCCGCCTCGGCGCATTGCCCGGGGCTCGGCGGCAGGGGCGGGATTCCGGGGGCGGGCTTACAGCTCGCTTGCGGCGGCGAGCACCGCCTGCACGTGGCCCGGCACCTTCACCTTGCGCCAGATCGCGCGGATGACGCCCTCGGCGTCGATCAGGAAGGTGGCCCGCTCGATGCCCATGTATTTGCGCCCATACATGCTTTTTTCGACCCAGACGCCGTAGGCCTCGCAGGTGGCGCCGGTCTCGTCCGAGACCAGCGGGATCTTCAGCCCGTGCTTGTCGCGGAACGTGTCGTGGGCTTCCACCGGATCGCGGGAACAGCCGATCGCCACCGCGCCGGCGGCGTCGAAATCGGCCAGCGCTTCGCTGAAGCCGATGGCCTCCCTGGTGCAGCCGGAGGTGTCGTCCTTGGGATAGAAGAACAGCGCCACGGTTTTTCCCCGGAGATCGGACAGCGCCAAACTGTCGCCTCCATCGCGGGGGAGATTGAATTCGGGCGCCGGGGCGCCGATGTCGATCTTGGTGCTCATCGCGGGACTTCTCCTTGACGGGCGCCGGACTTGGCGCGACATGGGGCGGGAAGCGTCGGTGGGCGCGATAGAGACGGTCCCGGCGGCGCGAGGTCAAGAGCGCAGACGCCCGACGCGGGATCCGCGGGCGCCGCGTCGGGTTTTGCCGCGCGGCGCGGCG
>NZ_JBWOMN010000075.1:0-73350 GCF_056449545.1 Oceanicella sp.
GGCGGCGGCGGGCGCGGCGGCGGCGGCGGAGGTCGCCTTGCGCACGTCTTCCTTCATCACCCGCCCGTCGCGTCCGGTGCCCTTGACCTGATCGCTGGTCAGCCCGGCCTCGGCCATCAGTTTCCTCGCCGAGGGCGCGTCCTCGGGGCCCGATCCCCCCGATGCGCCGTCCGCCGCCGGCGGCGGCGGCGCGGCTGCGGGGGCCGCGCCATCGCCTTCGCCTTCGCGCAGCGTCGCCAGCAGGGCGTCGACGCCCACGGTCTCGCCCTCCGGGGCGACGATTTCAGCGAGCACGCCGGCGTTCGGCGCCGGCACTTCGACGGTCACCTTGTCGGTTTCCAGCTCGCACAGCATCTCGTCCGCCGCCACCGCGTCGCCGGGTTTCTTGAACCAGGTGGCGACGGTGGCCTCGGTGACGGATTCGCCCAGCGTGGGGACCCTGATCTCGATTGTCATGTCATCAGCTCCTTAGGCCAGCGCGTCTTTGACGAGCGTCGCCTGCTCCTGCTTGTGTTTGGTTGCGAGGCCCGTGGCGGGCGAGGCCGAGGCCGCGCGCCCCGCATAGGCCGGGCGCCCGTGATCGGCGCCGATCCGGCCCAGCACCCATTCGATGTTCGGCTCCACGAAGGTCCAGCCGCCCTGGTTCTTGGGTTCTTCCTGGCACCAGACCACGCGCGCCTGCTTGAAGCGGCTGAGCTCCTTGGTCAGCGACAGCGCCGGGAACGGGTAGAACTGTTCGAGCCGCAGGATGTAGACATCCGACTGCCCGGCGGCGTCGCGCGCGTCAAGCAGGTCGAAATAGACCTTGCCCGAACAGATCACCACCTTGCGGATCTTGTCGTCATCGACCAGCCGGGTTTCGGAATCGCCGGTCTGGGCGCTGTCCCACAGCACCCGATGGAACGAAGACCCCGTGGCCATTTCGTCGAGCCCCGAGACGCAGCGCTTGTGGCGCAGCAGCGATTTCGGGGTCATCATCACCAGCGGCTTGCGGAAGGTGCGGTGCATCTGCCGGCGCAGGATGTGGAAGTAATTCGCCGGGGTGGTGCAGTTGGCGACGATCCAGTTGTCCTCCGCCGACAGCTGCAGATAGCGTTCCAGCCTTGCCGAGGAGTGTTCCGGACCCTGGCCCTCGAAGCCGTGGGGCAGCAGCATCACCAGCCCGGACATGCGCAGCCATTTGCGTTCGCCCGAGGAGATGAACTGGTCGATCATGATCTGCGCGCCGTTGGCGAAATCGCCGAATTGCGCCTCCCACAGCACCAGCGCGTTGGGCTCGGCCAGGGTGTAGCCGTATTCATAGCCCAGCACCGCGTATTCGCTGAGCATGGAATCGATCACGTCGAATTGCGACTGGCCCGGCCTGATGTGGTTGAGCGGGTAGTAGCGTTCCTCGGTTTCCTGATCCACCAGCCCGGAATGGCGCTGCGAGAACGTGCCCCGCGTGCAGTCCTGCCCCGACAGGCGCACCGGGAAGCCGTCCAGAAGCAGCGAGCCGAAGGCCAGCGCCTCGGCGGTGGACCAGTCGATGCCCTTGCCGGTCTCGATCATCTTCGCCTTGGCGTCGAGCAGGCGCGCCACGGTGCGGTGCGGGCGAAAGCTGTCGGGCAGGCGCGACAGCGCGCCGCCGACCTCCTTGAGCATCTCCATGGGCACCGAGGTGGCGCCGCGCTGGTATTCCCCGGCGGCGCGCCCGAAGGCTTTCCAGCGCCCGTCGAGCCAGTCGGCCTTGTTGGGGCGGTATTCCTTGCCGGCCTCGAATTCGTCGTTGAGGAAGGCCTGGAAGCGGGTCTTCTCGTCCTCGATCTCGCCCTCTGGGATCAGCCCGTCGCGCACCAGCCGCTCGGTGTAGATCTGCAGCGTGGTCTTGTGCTTCTTGATCGCCTTGTACATCTCGGGCTGGGTGAACATGGGCTCGTCGCCCTCGTTATGCCCGAAGCGGCGGTAGCAGAAGATGTCGAGCACCACGTCCTTGTGGAATTTCTGGCGATACTCGGTGGCGACCCTGGCGGCGTGGACCACGGCCTCCGGGTCGTCGCCGTTGACGTGGAAGATCGGCGCCTCGACCATCAGCGCGATGTCGGTGGGGTAGGGCGAGGATCGCGAATTATGCGGCGCCGTGGTGAAGCCGATCTGGTTGTTGACCACGATGTGGATGGTGCCGCCGGTCTTGTGGCCGCGCAGCCCCGACAGGCCGAAGCATTCCGCCACCACGCCCTGCCCGGCGAAGGCCGCGTCGCCATGCAGCAGGATCGGCAGCACCTGCGAGCGGTCCTCGTCGCGCTTCTGGGACTGCTTGGCGCGCACCTTGCCCAGCACCACCGGGTTGGCGGCCTCCAGATGCGACGGGTTGGCGGTCAGGGACAGATGCACCTTGTTGCCGTCGAATTCGCGATCCGAGGAGGCGCCGAGATGATATTTCACGTCGCCCGAGCCGTCCACGTCCTCGGGCTTGAAGCTGCCGCCCTGGAATTCGTGGAAGATCGCGCGGAACGGCTTGGCCATCACGTTGGCGAGCACCGAAAGCCGCCCGCGATGGGGCATGCCGATGACGATCTCCTGCACCCCGAGCGCGCCGCCGCGCTTGATCATCTGCTCCATCGCCGGGACCAGCGATTCAGCCCCGTCGAGCCCGAAGCGCTTGGTGCCCATGTATTTGACGTGCAGGAATTTTTCGAAGCCCTCGGCCTCCACCAGCTTCTTCAGGATCGCCTTGCGGCCCATCTTGGTGAACTGGATCTCCTTGCCGAGCCCCTCGATGCGCTCTTTCAGCCAGGACGCCTCCGCAGGGTTGGAGATATGCATGTATTGCAGCGCAAAGGTGCCGCAATAGGTGCGCTGGACCAGGGCCATGATCTCGCGCATGGAGGCGGTTTCCAGCCCCAGCACCTGGTCGATGAAGATTGGCCGGTCCATGTCGGCCTCGGCGAAGCCGTAGGTTTTCGGGTCCAGCTCCGGGTGCGGTTTCTTGGGGATCAGCTTCAGCGGGTCGAGATCGGCGGCCAGATGCCCGCGGATGCGGTAGGCGCGGATCAGCATCAGCGCCCGGATCGAATCCAGCACCGCCTGCCGGGTCTGCTTTTCGGTGACCGCGACGCCCATCTCCCGGGCCTTGGCGGCGATCTTGCCGGCCAGTTTCGCGGGTTTCCTGTCCTCCTCCCACTCGCCGGTCAGCGCCGAGGTGAGCTCGCCGCCCGCCTGGGGCGGCCAGTCGGTTCGCTGCCACGAGGGGCCGTTGGCCTCCTGCATCACGTCGCCCACGTCGTCGCCAAGCTCCGCGAAGAACTTGCGCCAGCCCTCGTCGACCGCGCCCGGATCCTCGGCGTAGCGGGCGTAGAGCCGTTCGATGAACTGGGCGTTGTGCCCCTGCAGGAAGGACGAGGAGTGAAATGCCTGATTGGCGCTCTGATCGGTCATGATCCGCTGCGCGACGCCGGGCGGCGTCCGCTCCCTGATGTGACGCCGCGCCGCGGGCGTCGGCCCTGCGCGGCTGGTTTCCGGATTGGCCCCGGATGGCTGCGATGGATGCGCGGCCCCGTTATGGGACCGCACTGGTTTACGCTGTCTTGACGGCGCTCAGCCGGCGATCGCCTTCAGCACCGCCTCGCCGAGCCCGGCGGGGCTGTCGGCGACCACGAAACCCGCCGAGCGCATGGCCTCGATCTTGTCCTCGGCGCCGCCCTTGCCGCCGGCGATGATCGCCCCCGCATGGCCCATGCGCCGCCCCGGGGGGGCGGTGCGCCCGGCGATGAAGCCGGCGATGGGCTTGGCGCGGCCCCGCTTGCGTTCATCGGCGATGAACTGCGCGGCCTCCTCCTCGGCCGAGCCGCCGATCTCGCCGATCATGATGATCGATTCCGTTTCCGGGTCGCCCAGCAGCCATTCCAGCACGTCGATATGTTCGGCGCCCTTGATCGGGTCGCCGCCGATGCCGATGCAGGTGGACTGGCCGAGCCCGGCCGCCGTGGTCTGGCCCACCGCCTCGTAGGTCAGGGTGCCCGACCGGGAAATCACCCCAACCGAGCCGCGCTTGTGGATATGGCCGGGCATGATGCCGATCTTGCAGGCGTCCGGCGTGATGACCCCGGGGCAGTTGGGCCCCACCAGGATCGAAGGCGAACCTTCCAGCGCCCGCTTCACCTTCATCATGTCGAGCACCGGGATGCCCTCGGTGATGCACACGATCAGCGGCATTTCGGCGTCGATCGCCTCCAGGATCGCATCCGCCGCGAAGGGCGGCGGCACGTAGATCGCGGTGGCGTCGGCGCCGGTCTGCGCGACCGCATGGGCCACGGTGTCAAACACCGGCAGCCCGATATGGGTCGAACCGCCCTTGCCCGGGGTCACCCCGCCGACCATCTTGGTGCCGTAGGCGATCGCCTGTTCAGTATGAAACGTGCCCTGCGAGCCGGTGAGGCCCTGACAGATCACCTTGGTGTTTTCGTCAACCAGAACGGCCATCAGTTCAGCTCCTTCACCGCGTTCACGATCTTTTCCGCCGCGTCCGCGAGGTCGTCGGCGGCGATCACGGCGAGGCCGCTTTCGTTGATGATCTTCTTGCCCAGCTCCACGTTCGTGCCTTCGAGGCGCACCACCAGGGGCACCTGCAAGCCGATCTCCTTCACCGCGGCGATCACGCCCTCGGCGATCACGTCGCAGCGCATGATGCCGCCGAAGATGTTGACCAGGATGCCCTTCACCTTCGGGTCCGAGGTGATGATCTTGAACGCCTCGGTGACCTTTTCCTTGGTGGCGCCGCCGCCCACGTCGAGGAAGTTGGCGGGTTCCGAGCCATACAGCTTGATGATGTCCATGGTCGCCATGGCCAGCCCGGCGCCGTTGACCATGCAGCCGATCTCGCCGTCGAGCGTGATGTAGTTGAGATCGAATTTCGAGGCCGCCAGCTCCTTGGGGTCCTCCTCGGTCTCGTCGCGCAGCGCCATCACCGCCGGCTGGCGGTAGAGCGCGTTCGAATCAAAGTTCATCTTGCAGTCGAGGCAGCGGATATGGCCGTCCTTCAGCACGATCAGCGGGTTGATCTCCAGCAGCGACACGTCCTTTTCGAGGAACAGCTTGTAGAGCTGGCCGACCAGCCGCACGCATTCCTTGAAGGCGACGCCGCTCAGCCCCAGCGCGAAGGCGACGCGCCGGCCGTGAAAGCCGGAAATCCCGGTCGCCGGATCGACCGAGAAGGTGACCAGCTTCTCGGGCGTGCTGGCCGCGACCTCCTCGATGTCCATGCCGCCCTCGGTGGAGGCGATGAAGCTCACGCGCGAGGTCTCGCGATCCACCAGCAGCGCCAGATACAGCTCGGTCTCGATATCCGCGCCGTCCTCGATGTAGATGCGGTTGACCTGCTTGCCCGCCGGGCCTGTCTGATGGGTGACCAGCGTGCGGCCCAGCATCTTTTCGGCCTGCTCGGCGGCCTCGGCCACCGAATGCGTCAGCCGCACGCCGCCCTTGTCGCCGGCTTCGGGTTCCTTGAAGCGCCCCTTGCCGCGCCCGCCCGCATGGATCTGCGCCTTGACCACCCATAGCGGGCCGTCGAGTTCGCCGGCGGCGGTCTTGGCCTCCTCGGCGCGCAGCACCACGCGGCCGTCGGCGATCGGCGCGCCGTATTCCTTGAGCAGTTGCTTGGCTTGGTATTCGTGAATGTTCATGTCCTGGACGTCCTCCAAGGCGTTCCGACGGATCGGCGCGCCCGGACCGACGCGCCCGACAAATCCTGCGGCGCGCCTGCGATCCCGGCGAGCGGCGGTTTTCACGCGCGGCCGATAGGGTTTTCTAACCGCGGCTTGCCGGGTTAAGCAAACGATCAAGCGGTTTTGCGACAGAAAACCGACATTTGTGATCACACGATTTTTGCTGTGATCACAAATTAACGGAACCTTGCCTGAATCGCCCGAAAATTGATTCGTTTCGTTTAAAATCCATTAACCGAGCGGCGGCGACGCGGGCGCCGCGCGCCGCCGCCGCGCGGCCCGCGCATGGCGGCTATGCATAGAACGCATGGCAGGCGCACCGGTTTCGGATGTTACCAGTCACCGATGACCATTCAGGACAATCGCCCGGGCGGCGCGCCCGCCCGCGCCGGCATGCGCGGCATCGACTGGCAGGCGATGCTGATGGGGCTGGCCTTCGCGGCGATGTGGGCCAGCGCGTTTTCGTCGGCGCGGATCATCGTCGCCGCGGCGCCGCCCTTCACGGCGCTGGCGCTGCGCTTCGCGATTTCGGGCCTGCTGGCCGTGGGGATCGCGCTGGCGCTGGGGCAGCGCATGGATCTGACGCGCCGCCAATGGGGCTTGGCGGCGGTGTTCGGGATCTGCCAGAACAGCCTCTATCTGGGATTCAACTTCCTCGCCATGACGCGGATCGAGGCCGGGCTCGCGGCGATCATCGCCAGCCTGCTGCCGCTTTACGTGGCCGCCGCCGGCTGGCTGATCCTGAGAGAGCGCCTGCCTGCGCTGGGGCTGGGCGGGCTGGCGCTGGGCTTCGCCGGGGTGCTGATGATCATGGGCGCGCGGCTGTCGGGCGGCGCCGATCCGCTGGGGATCGGGCTGGCGCTGGCCGGGGCGCTGGCGCTGGCGGCGGCGACCTTGCTGATGCGCGGGATCTCGCCCGGCGACAAACTGCTGATGATCGTCGGATTGCAGATGCTGGTGGGCGCCGTCACCCTGGCCCCGGCGGCGCTGATCTTCGAAAGCGTCGGCGACATAAGCTGGTCCTGGCCGCTGGCGCTGGCCTTCGTCTACACGCTGGCGTTTCCGGGATTGCTGGCGACGGTGATCTGGTTCCGGCTGGTGCGGCGCATCGGCGCGGTGAACGCGGCGGCGTTTCATTTTCTCAACCCGGTGCTGGGCATCGGTTTCGCGGCGCTGCTGCTGGGGGAAAGCCTGTCAGCGCGCGACGCGGTCGGCGTCGCGGTGGTGACCCTGGGCATCCTGCTGGTGCAGATGGCCCGCCGCCCCGCCGCACCGCCGCCGCCAAAGACCGGCGGCTGACGAAAGCGACCGCCCCAAGACGGTTTTCGACGCTCGGCGCGCGGAGAATCGCGCCAATGTGGCGCAAATCCATTCTCAGCGCATCGGAGGTCCCATGCCGCTCGCCATGTCCCGAGAGGTTTTCATCACCGCCGCCGTCACCGGCTCGGGCGGTTCGCAGGATCGCTCGCCCCATGTGCCGCGCTCCCCGGCGCAGATCGCCGCCGCCTGCATCGAGAGCGCGCGCGCCGGCGCGGCGGTCGTGCATTGCCATGTGCGCGATCCCGAGACCGGCGCGCCCTCGCGCGATCGGGCCCTGTATCGCGAGGTCGCCCGGCGGGTGCGGGACTCCGATATCGACGTGGTGCTGAACCTGACCGCCGGAATGGGCGGCGACATGGTGTTCGGCCCGCCCGAGCATCCCCTGCCGCTGAACGCGGAGGGGACCGACATGGCGGGCGCCGCCGCGCGCGTCGCCCATGTGGCCGAATGCCTGCCGGAGATCTGCACGCTCGACTGCGGCACGATGAATTTCGCCGAGGCCGATTACGTGATGACCAACACGCCCGGCATGCTGCGCGCCATGGGCATGATGATGACCAAGCTTGGCGTGCGCCCCGAGCTTGAGCTGTTTGACGCCGGGCATCTGTGGTTCGCCAAGCAACTGGTCAAGGAGGGCGTGATCGAGGATCCGGTGCTGGTGCAGCTTTGCATGGGGGTGCCCTGGGGGGCGCCCAACGACCTCGCGACGTTCGGGGCCATGGTGGGCGCGCTGCCCGACAGCTGGGTTTTTTCGGCGTTCTCCATCGGGCGCGACCAGATGGCCTACGCCGCCGCCGCGACGCTGGCCGGGGGCAATGTGCGGGTCGGGCTGGAGGACAACCTCTGGCTCGGCAAGGGCGAACTGGCCACCAACGCGCAGCTGGTCGAGCGCGCCGCGACCATCGTCAGCAACATGGGCGCGCGGGTGATCGGGCCCGAGGAGGTGCGCGAGAAGCTGAAGCTGGTCAAGCGGGCCCCGAAATGAACGCGGCGGCGGGGCGGCGCAAGGCGGCGGGGCGGCGCAAGGCGGCGATCGTCGGCGGCGGGGTGATCGGCGGCGGCTGGGCGGCGCGCTTCCTGCTGCATGGCTGGGACGTGGCGGTGCATGACCCGGACCCTGAGGCCGAACGCAAGATCGCCGAGGTGCTCGCCAATGCCCGTCGCGCCCTGCCCGCGGCGCTGGATGCGCCGCTGCCCGCGGAGGGCGCGCTCAGCTTCGCGCGCGACCTTGAAGACGCGGTGTCGGGCGCCGCATGGATCCAGGAATCGACGCCCGAGCGGCTCGACCTGAAGCGCCGGGTGTTCGCCGACATCCAGCGCCATGCGCAAGGCGGCGCGATCATCGGGTCGTCAACCTCGGGCTTTCGGCCCAGCCAGTTGCAGGAGGGCGCCGCGGCGCCGGGGCGCATCATCGTCGCCCATCCCTACAACCCGGTCTACCTGCTGCCGCTGGTGGAGCTGGTGGCCTCGCCCGCCAACCCGCCCGCGATGCCGGCGCAGGCGGCGGCGATCCTGACCGATCTCGGCATGAAGCCGCTGCATCTGCGCAAGGAGATCGACGCCCATGTCGGCGACCGGCTTCTGGAAGCGGTCTGGCGCGAGGCGCTGTGGCTGGTCCGGGACGGAATCGCCACCACGCAGGAAATCGACGACTGCATCGCCTATGGCTTCGGCCTGCGCTGGGCCCAGATGGGATTGTTCGAGACCTTCCGCATCGCCGGCGGCGAGGCGGGCATGGCGCATTTCCTCGCCCAGTTCGGCCCGGCGCTGCAATGGTCGTGGACCAAGCTGATGGACGTGCCGGAGCTGACCGACGAACTGATCGCCATGATCGCCGGACAATCCGACGCCCAGTCCGGCGGCCGGTCGATCCGCGAGCTGGAGCGCATCCGCGACGACAATCTGGTGGGGTTCCTGCGGGTGCTGAAGGATCGCGACTGGGGCGCGGGGGCGTTGCTGAACGCCCATGACGCGCGGCTGCGCGGCGCGGCGCCGGCGCTGGACGCGTCATCGGCGCCGCTCAGGACGCTGGAGGCGCGGGTGCTGCCGAGCTGGATCGACTATAACGGCCACATGACCGAGCATCGCTACGCGCAGGTCTTCGCCGACGCCTCTGACGCGCTGCTGGCCGAAATCGGGCTTGATGCGGCGTATCTGCAGCGCGTCGGCAGTTTCTACACGGTCGAGAACCACGTGACCTTTCGCGCCGAACTGAAGCTGGGCGAGGCGATTCATGTGGATACGCGGATTCTTCACGCTGACGGCAGGCGGCTGCGGCTGTTCCACCGCCTGATCGCCGCGGATGGGCGCTGCGCGGCCACCGGCGAGACCATGCTGCTGCACGTGGCGGCGGGGTCGGGGCGGGTGGTCGAGGCCGGCGCGGCGATCCTGGAGCGGCTCGGGCCGCTGGCCGAAATCCACCGGGCGCCGCCCTGGCCGGCGGAGGCCGGGCGGGCGATCGGCGCCCCGCCGGAGAATGGACAATCCGCCTGAAAGCGGCGAGAACCGTCGCCGGACGATCGGTGGAGGCGGCGGTGGACAGGGTGGGGGACAGGGTGGGGGACAGGGTCGAGGACAGGCATGATCCCGGCGGCAAGGTTCGGCTGCGGGTGGCCGCGGGGATCGCGGGCGACGCGGTGTTTTCCGCGGACGGGCGCTATCGGCTGCTGCTGACCCGCGATTGGGATGGCGGGGAGGGCGCGGCGCTGTGGATCGGCATGAACCCCTCGACGGCGGCGGCGGAGGTCGATGATCCCACCGTGCGCCGGGAAACCGATTTTTCGCGGCTCTGGGGCCATGGGCGCCTGGTGAAGGCGAATGTGATGGATTACCGGGCCACCCATCCGCGCGACCTGCTGGCGGCGGGGGTGGCGCCGCGCAGCGCGGCCAATCTGCCGCTGATCCGCGAGCAGGCGGCGGAGGCGGCGCTGATCATGCTCGCCTTCGGCGCCCTGCACCCGAAGCTGCGCCGTTTCGGCGAGGAGACCGTCGCCGCGCTGCGCGCCGACGGGCGCGAACTGTTCTGCCTTGGCCTCACCAAGCACGGCGCGCCGCGCCATCCGCTCTACATGCGCAAGGAATGCCTGCCGCAGGCCTACTGATTTCGCCGGCATGCCGGGGCCGGGCGCCGCGCCCATGCAGCCCGAAGCGTCGTGGAACAGCGAGGGCCCGGGCCCAACGGGAGGCGGCCCCGCAGGGGCCGACCGACGGGCGGGAGCCTTTGGCCGGCCTCGGGGCGTTCGGGCGGCGGCGGGGTTGGGGAAGCGGGGTTGGGAAGCGGGGTTGGGGAAGCGGGGTTGGCGGCGGCGCGGTTTCCCGGGGCGCGAAGCTCCCGCCCGTCGATCGCCCGCTGAAGGAGCGGGCGTCTCCCGTTGGGCCGCGCTGCGCGCCGCTTCGCGACGCGCAGCCCCGCCCGCCCGCCCCTTCCCGGCTTCGCCGGGGGGCCGGGCAGGGGGCGGCGTTGCGCCCGGATCCCGCCGGCGGGGCCGGGAAGGATCGGGCGGGGCAATGGGGCGTTCCGTCCCGGCGCACCCCATGCTATCGGGCGTTGGCGAGACGGGGAGGAGCGGCATGGCGACGGCGACGGGCGCGGATAGCGGCGCGAACAGCGACGCGGCAGGCAAACCGGCGGGCAAACCGGCGGGGAAACCGGCGGGGAAATCCGCCGTCAGCCCGATGATGACGCAATATCTTGAAATAAAATCCCGCTACCCCAACGCGCTGCTGTTTTACCGCATGGGCGATTTCTACGAGCTGTTCTTTGACGACGCGGCGCAGGCCTCGGCTGCGCTCGACATCGCGCTGACCAAGCGGGGCAAGCATCAGGGCGGCGACATTCCCATGTGCGGCGTGCCGCGCCATGCCGCCGAGGGCTACCTGCTGACCCTGATCCGCAAGGGGTTCCGCGTCGCCGTCTGCGAACAGCTCGAAGACCCGGCGGAGGCGAAGAAGCGCGGCTACAAGGCGGTGGTCAGGCGCGACGTGACCCGGTTGGTGACCCCGGGCACGCTCACCGAGGACAGCCTGCTGGACGCGCGCAGTCACAATTACCTCGCCGCCTGGTCGGAGATCCGCGGCGAGGGCGCGCTGTCCTGGGTCGATGTGTCCACCGGCGATTTCCACACCGCCGCCTGCCCGCGCGTGGCGCTGGGCCCGCTGCTGGCGCGGCTGGCGCCTTCGGAGGTGCTGGTGAGCGAGACCGCCTGGGACGACCGCGCGCTGGTCGAGCTGATCGAGGAGGCCGGGGCCACGGTCACCGCGCTCGGCCCCGCGAGCTTTGACAGCGGCGCGGCGCAGGCGCGGCTCACGCGGCTGTTCCGGGTCAAGGGGCTGGACGCGTTCGGCGGGTTCACGCGGGCTCAGGTCTCGGCCTCGGGCGCCGTGGTCGCCTATGTCGAGGTCACCCAGCGCGGCAAGCTGCCGCTGATCCGCCCGCCGGTCGCCGAGGCCTCCGGCGGGGTGATGCGCATCGACGCGGCGACGCGGCGCAATCTGGAACTGGCGCGCACCCTTTCGGGTCAGCGGAGCGGGGCGCTGCTGGGGGCGATCGACCGCACCGTCACCGGCGCCGGGGCGCGGCTGCTGGAGACCCGGCTGGCGGCGCCGGTCACCGATCGCGACGAGATCGGCGCGCGGCTCGACGCCGTGGGCTGGTTCGTGGCGCGCCGCGATCTGGCGGGCGCCCTGCGCGACGCCTTGCGAAAAACCCCGGAGATGGAGCGCGCGCTGAACCGGCTGGCGCTGGATCGCGGCGGACCGCGGGATCTGGCGGCGCTGCGCGACGGGCTGGCGCGGGGGCGGGAACTGGCCGACCGGCTTGACGGCGAGGCCCCCGCAAAGATCGTCGCGGCGCTCGCCGCGCTGCGCGGCCATGACGCGCTGGTGGAGACGCTCGACGCGGCGCTGGTCGCCGAACCGCCGCTGCTGGCGCGCGACGGGGGGTTCATCGCGCCGGGCCATGACGCCGAGCTCGACGAGGCGCGCAAGCTGCGCGACGAGGGGCGCGGCGTGATCATGGGGCTGCAGAAGACCTACGCCGCGCAGACCGGCATCGGCTCGATCAAGGTTCGCCACAACAACGTGCTGGGCTATTTCATCGAGACCACCGCCCTGCACGCCCGCAAGATGCTGGCGGAACCGCTGTCAGAAACCTTCATCCACCGCCAGACCCTGGCCAATGCGGTGCGGTTTTCCACCGTCGAGCTGTCGGCGCTTGAGACCCGCATCCTCAACGCCGGCGGTCGGGCGCTGGAGATCGAGAAGCGGCTGTTTGGCGCCCTGCGCGCCGCGGCGCTTGATCAGGCCGCCGCCATCGCCGCCGCCGCGCGCGGGCTGGCGGTGCTGGACCTGTCGGCGGCGCTGGCGGAACTGGCCGTCGAGGAGGACTGGACCCGCCCCGAAATCCTGGCCGATCGCAGCTTTGAAATCACCGCCGGGCGGCATCCGGTGGTGGAGCAGGCGCTGCGGCGCGAGGGCGGCGCCTTTGTCGCCAATGACTGTGACCTCGGGGCGGATCGGGGGGCGGATCGGGGGGCGGATCGGGGGGGCGCGAAGCCGGTCTGGCTGCTCACCGGCCCGAACATGGCGGGCAAATCCACCTTCCTGCGCCAGAACGCGCTGATCGCGGTGCTGGCGCAGATGGGCGCCTACGTGCCCGCCGCGTCGGCGCGCATCGGCGTCGTCGACCAGCTGTTTTCGCGGGTCGGGGCGGCCGACGACCTGGCGCGCGGGCGCTCGACCTTCATGGTGGAGATGGTGGAGACCGCCGCCATCCTCAATCAGGCCGGGGCGGGCGCGCTGGTGATCCTCGACGAGATCGGGCGCGGCACCGCCACCTATGACGGCCTGTCGATCGCCTGGGCGACGCTCGAACACCTGCACGACGTCAATCGCTGCCGCACCCTGTTCGCCACCCATTACCACGAGCTGACCGCGCTGACCCAAAAGCTGCCCGGCCTGAAAAACGCCACCGTCGCGGTGCGTGAATGGGAAGGCGAGGTGATCTTTCTGCACGAGGTGCGCGCCGGCGCCGCCGATCGGTCCTACGGGGTGCAGGTGGCGCGGATCGCCGGGCTGCCCGGCGCGGTGATCGCGCGCGCGCGTGTGGTGCTGGAGGCGCTGGAGAAGGGCGATCGCGAGGGCGGGGCCGGGCGGGCGGCGACGCTGATCGACGATCTGCCGCTGTTTTCGGCGGCGCGCACGGCCATGGCGACGGGCGCGCCGGCGATCGCGGTCTCGGCGGCGGAAACGCGGCTCGGGGAGATCGACCCGGATCAGTTGACGGCGCGTCAGGCGCTCGATCTTGTTTACGAATTGCGCGATCTTGTGGATAAATCGTGAAAAGCGAAAAAGATCACGCAACATGTGGGGGCGCTCGCTTGACAATTCTTTGAATTGCTGTGTTCTGAGACCGCAAATGAAAACCCCCAGTTCCGACCCGGAGGACAGCACGTGAAAAAAGATGAACTCGTCACCGCCCTTGCCGAAGCCAGCGGCGAGACCAAAGCGAGCGTCGCCGCCGTTCTGGGCGCGCTGCCCGGCGTCGCGCTGAGCGCGTTGAAGGGCGGTCAGGCCGTGACGCTTGCCGGCGTGGGCAAGCTGGAGGCCGTCGAGCGCGCCGCGCGCGAAGTGCGCAATCCCCAGACCGGCGAGAAGAAGATGGCCGAGGCCCACATGGCCCCGCGCTTCAAGTTCGCCGCGCCCTTCAAGGCCGGCATTCGCGGCTGAGCCGCGGGCGGGGAATCCCGCTGACGATTTCAGGATTTCGGGAGGGACGGCGGATGCGCCGTCCCTCTTTCGTTGCGCGGGCCATTTGGCGCGGGTCAGGGATTGTGGGGGCGCGGGTCAGAAATCGGCGGGGTCGGCGCGGGCGCCGGCCTCGGGGCGCGTCCAGATGAAGATCGCCACGCCGATCAGCACGACCCCCTGCACCGCCAGCACCCAGGGCCTGAACCCGAGCGCCAGCGACATGGCGAAGGCGGCGAGGATCGAGGCGCTGGCGATCCATTTCATCCGCCGCCTGATGGCCCCGTTCCGGCGCCAGTCGATGATCGGCCGGCTCAGCCGCGGATGGCTCAGCAGCCAGTCATGCACCCGCGTCGAGCTGCGCGCGAACCCATAGGCGGCCAGCAGCAGGAACGGCACGGTCGGCAGCAGCGGCAGGAACATGCCCGCCACACCGAGAAGGACGCTGAGCGCGCCGACGAGAAACCAGAACACCCGCATGGGACATGTCTAACCCGGGCCGGAGAGGGTTGCGAGCGTTCGGCGCGGGTTTCGCCCGGGGCCGCGGCTCAGACCAGCAATTCGCGCAGCAGCGCGTCGAGCAGCGGGCGGCCCCGCGCGGTGGCGGCGATGCGCGCGCCGCTTCGCGCCAGATGCCCGCTGTCCAGCAGCGGCGCGACGCGCGCCTGCTCGAGCGCCGCGCCGCCGAGCCGCGCGAAGCGGTCGAGATCGGCGCCCTCGGTCAGCCGCAGCGCCATCATCAGGTATTCGGTGGCCTGATCCTGCGGCGCGACCGGCGCGGCGCTGCGCGCGCCCCGCCCGCCCTGCGCCATGGCCGCGAGCCAGGCGGCGGGGTCGCGCAGGGTCTCGGTGGCGATCCGGGCGCCGTCCTCGCCGCCCTGCGCGATCCGCCCATGGGCCCCGGGCCCGACGCCGACGTAATCGCCGCAGCGCCAGTAGATCAGGTTGTGGCGGCTCTCGGCCCCCGGGCGCGCATGGTTGGAGATTTCATAGGCCGGCAGCCCGGCGGAATCGCAGATCGCCTGCGTCGCCGCGTACATCTGCGCCGCCGCGTCGTCGCGGGGCAGCCCGCGCAGGCGGCCCCGGTCATGCAGGTCGCCAAAGCGCGTCCCGGCCTCGATGGTCAGCTGATAGAGCGACAGGTGGTCGATGGCCATGTCGAGTGCGGCGCGCAGCTCGGCCTCCCACGCCGCCACGCTCTGGTTCTGGCGCGCGTAGATCAGATCGAAGCTCACGCGGTCGAAGGCTGCGCGGGCGATGTCGAAGGCGGCGCGGGCCTCGGCGGCGGTGTGCATGCGCCCCAGCGCCTTCAGATCCGCGTCGTTCAGCGCCTGCGCGCCCATGGACACCCGGTTGACCCCGGCCAGCGCGTAGCCGCGGAAATTCCCGGCCTCCGCCGAAGTCGGGTTGGCCTCGAGCGTGATTTCGGCCCCGGGCGCCAGCCCCCACAGCCGCGCGATGGCGTCGATGACCGCGCCCACGGTTTCAGGCGGCATCAGCGAGGGCGTGCCGCCGCCGAAGAACACCGTGTCGGCCCGGCGCGCCCCGGTCAGCGCCGCGTTGGCCTCGAGATCGGCGATCAGGGCGTCGCGCCAGCGCCGCTGGTCGATGTCTTGCGCAACATGCGAATTGAAATCGCAATACGGGCATTTGGCCTTGCAGAAGGGCCAATGGACATAGATCCCGAATCCGGCCGTGCGCCGGTCCGCGACCGGCGCGCCCGGCGGATCGGGCGGGCCGGTCATCTCAGCCGCCCCTGTAGGCGGTGACTTCGATCTCGATCTTCATCTCCGGGGTCAGCAGCCCGGCGACGATCAGGGTGGCCGCCGGGCGCACGTCGCCCAGATAGCGGCGCACGGCGGGGGCCGAGGCCGCCCAGTCCGCGCGGTCGGTGACGTGATACTGCACCCGCACGATGTCGGACAGCGCGAAGCCGGCCTCGGCCAGCGCCCGGGCGATGGACTCGAAGCAGTTGGCGGTCTGTTGCGCCGGGTCCTCGGGCATGGCCATGGCGTCGTAGTCATAGCCGGTGACGCCGGCGACAAAGCACCAGTCGCCCTGGGCCACGGCGCGCGAATAGGCGTAATCGGCCTCGAAGGGCGATCCCGAGGAAACGAGTTTCCTTTCGCTCATGATCCGGCCTCCAGACATCCGGCGATGAACTTGCGAAAGGCGTCGGCGCGGTGGGACATGGCGTTCTTCTTCGCCGGGTCCATTTCGCCGAAGGTCTGGCTCTCGCCGTCAGGCACGAACACCGGGTCGTAGCCATGGCCCAACTCGCCGCGCATGGGCCAGGCGATGCGGCCCGCCGCCTCGCCGCGAAACACCTCGTCATGGCCATCGGGCCAGGCGAGGCAGAGCGTGCAGACGAAGCGGGCGGTGCGGGGCTCGGGGGCGGATTTCGCCTCCAGCTCCCGCCAGGCGCGGGTCATGGCCATGGGGAAATCGCGCCCCGAGGGCGTTTCCGCCCAGTCGGCGGTGCAGACCCCGGGCGCGCCGCCCAGCGCCGCGATCTCGATGCCGCTGTCGTCCGACAGCGCCGGCAAGCCGGTGGCCTGCGCCGCCGCATGGGCCTTTATGCGGGCGTTGCCGGCGAAGGTGGTTTCGGTTTCCTCGGGTTCCGGCAGGCCCAGTTCGCCGGCTGACTCGGCGGCGATGCCGAAGGGGGCGAGCAGCGCGCGGATCTCGCGCAGCTTGCCGGCGTTGTGGGTGGCGACCACGAGGCGCGGCTCGGTCAGGCGGCGGGTCATGGCGGTCTCTCCCTTGATGGGGTCAGGCGATGGCGGCCTTCTGCGCGGCGACCAGTTCGGCGATGCCGGTCTCGGCCAGGCTCAGCATCTCGTCGAGTTCCGAGCGCGAGAACGGCGCGCCCTCGGCCGAGCCCTGCACCTCGACCAGCCCGCCGGACCCGGTCATCACGATGTTGCAGTCGGTCCCGGCCTCGCTGTCCTCGGCGTAGTCGAGATCAAGCACCGAGCGCCCCTTGCAGATCCCGCAGGACACCGCGGCGACATGTTCGGCGACGGGGTTTTCCTTCAGATCGCCCGCCTTCAGCATCCGGTCGGCGGCCAGCCGCAGCGCGATCCAGCCGCCGGTGATCGCCGCGCAGCGGGTGCCGCCATCGGCCTGGATCACGTCGCAATCGACGGTGATCTGGCGTTCGCCCAGCACCACGCGATCGACGCCGGCGCGCAAGCTGCGCCCGATCAGGCGCTGGATTTCCTGGGTGCGCCCCGACTGCTTGCCCGCCGTCGCCTCGCGACGATTGCGCGAGGTGGTGGCGCGCGGCAGCATGCCGTATTCGCCGGTCACCCAGCCAAGCCCGGAATTGCGCATCCAGGGCGGGGTGCGCCCCTCGACCGAGGCGGTGCACAGCACATGGGTGTCGCCCATGCGGATCAGGCAGGAGCCTTCGGCGTGCTTGGTCACGTCGATGTCGATGGACAGAGGGCGAAGCTGGTCGCGGGCCCGGCCGGAAGGACGCATGGGAGACTCCTGTTGGGATTGAACGGCGCTTACATACGCGGGCTTGGCGGCGGGGTCCACCATGTCGCGGCGCGGGCGCCGCCGAGGGGCGCGACATCGGCCCCGGTCCGGCGCGCGTTGACCCCGCCCCCCGGGCGGCCTAGATTTTGCTGCATCGGCGAACGCCGCGCGATCGCCCCCCCGGAGACAGCACGCGTCATGTACAGCGAGCCCGCCAAGCTGAGCGACCTGAACGACCGCAGCCGCGAGATCTTCCGGCATCTGGTCGAAGCCTATCTTGAATCCGGCGACCCGGTGGGGTCGCGCACCCTGTCGCGCGCGCTGGAGCACAGCCTGTCGCCCGCCACCGTGCGCAACGTGATGCAGGATCTGGAACAGCTGGGCCTGCTGGGCAGCCCGCATGTGTCCGCCGGGCGCATCCCCACGCAGATCGGGCTGCGGCTGTTCGTGGACGGACTGCTGGAGATCGGCGACGTGTCCGAGGCGGAGCGCGCCGAGATCGAGGGCGGGTTGGGCGGCGACGCGGGCGACAGCGTCAAGGGCGTCTCGGACATGCTGGCGCGCGCCGGCTCCATGCTGTCGGGGCTGACGAGGGGCGCCTCGCTGGTGCTGGCCCCCAAGACCGAAAAAGCCGTCAAGCACATCGAATTCGTGTCTCTGTCGGCGGACAGCGCGCTGGTGGTGATGGTGCTGGAGGACGGCTCGGTTGAAAACCGGGTGTTCGCGCCGCCCGTCGGCCTGACGCCCTCGGCCATGCGCGAGGCGGCGAATTTTCTCAACGCCATGCTGCGCGGGCGCACGCTGAGCGAGGCCAGCGTCGCGATCCTCGACGAGATCGCCGCGCGCCGGCGCGAACTGGACGCGCTGGCGGCGCAGCTGGTGGAGCAGGGCGTGGCGATCTGGAGCGGCGAGGGCGACGGTTTCGGCGACAGCCCCGACCGGCTGATCGTGCGCGGGCGCGCCAATCTGCTCGACGGCATGGAGGGCGAGGAGGAACTGGAGCGCATCCGCCGCCTGTTCGACGACATGGAGCGCAAGGAAGACCTGCTGCACCTGCTCGATCTGGCCGAAACCGGCGAGGGCGTGCGCATTTTCATCGGCTCGGAAAACAAGCTGTTTTCGCTTACGGGTTCATCTTTGGTGATTTCTCCATATATGGATGCGGAAAGACGAATCATCGGCGCGATCGGGGTCATCGGCCCCACGCGCCTGAATTACGGTCGCGTCGTGCCGATCGTGGACTATACCGCCAGGCTGATGGGGCGGATGGTGGCCGAGCGGCGGCGCTGACGCGGACCCGGAAGAAGGATCAGGAATGGCTGACGAAAAAACCGAGACCGGCGCACGGATCGACGAAGCGGCGGCGGATCAGGCCAATGGCGCGGCCCCCGGCATGGACCCGGGCCCGAATCCCGGCGCGGGCCCAGCCGGCGACCCGGGGCAATCGCCGCTGCCCGAACCCGCGGACCCGATGCAGGCGGCGCTCGACGCCGTGAACGCCGAGCGGGACGCGCTGAAGGACAAGCTGATGCGCGCGCTGGCCGAAGCGGAGAACATCCGCAAGCGCGCCGAGCGCGACCGCAAGGACGCCGAGGCCTATGGCGGCGCCCGGCTGGCGCGCGACATCCTCGATGTCTACGACAATCTGGGCCGCGCGCTCGGCGTCGTCGACGACAACATGCGCGAACATGGCCGGGCGCTGATCGAGGGCGTGGAGCTGACCCAGCGCGAATTGCTGAGCGCCTTCGCCAAGCACCGCATCGAGGTGATCGACCCGGCGCTGGGCGACAAGTTCGATCCCAAGCTGCACCAGGCGATGTTCGAGGCCCCGGTGGCCGGCGCGAAGCCCGGCACGGTGATTCAGGTGATGCAGAAGGGGTTCACGATTTCGGGCCGCCTGCTGCGCCCGGCGATGGTCGGCATCGCGGCCGCCGCGCCGGCCGGCGTCGAACCGCAGCCAGAGGCCGAAACCGAAACCTGACCCGCGCGCCGGAGCCGGTGGCGCGCGGGTCAGATCCCGGCGCGCCCCCGGCCCGCCATGGCTGACCGACCCGCGCCGCCGCGACCCGGCCCGTGCTGCGCGGCGCGATCAGGAAAATCCACCATGTCGAGGGCCATTGCGCGCGCCTGATCGCCGCCATCGACTGAGCGGACGCCTGACTCCGGCGCGGCATCCGTCAAAATCTTCGGGATTCGTTCATGCCCTCTTAGCAGGATCGGTCGAGACTGCTAAACTGGCGTCGCGGGGTGGCTTGAGGCGTGGCAGGAGGCGTGCGAATGGGGTTTTTCCGGCGATTCTGGTGGGCGGTGCTGATCGCGCTCGCAATCGTCTGGCTGCCGTTCATGAACGAAATCGCCAAGCGCGCCTTTCCGCCCGCGCCCGAGGCCCCGGGCGCCGTCGATATGGGGCCGGAGATCGACGCCCTGCGCGACGAGGTGGCGCGGCTGAGCGCGCGGCTGGACGCGCTGAATGGGGATATCGCCGAGGAACGCGCCCGCGGCGCCGCGCGCGACGCGGAAATCGCGCGGCTTTACGAAGGCGGCGCGCAGACCGGGGGCGAGGCGCCGCCAAAGCCCGAGGACCGCTTCGCCACCAAGATGCTGCTGACCGGGCGGCGCAACGTCAACGACCCGCTGAAGGTGATCGGCGCGACCTACATGGAAACGGTGTTCGGCCCGCCGCGGCTGGCGCGCGATTTCTCCGACGAATGCCAGGCCCCCGACAACCCGCGGCTGGTGGCCAATCTGGCGCTGGAGGACGTGGGCCCGTTCCGCGCCCGCATGCTGCGCCCGGCGCTGGCAAGCCTGCGGCGGATTTTCGCGGCGGTGAAGGAATTCGAACCCGAGCTTTACGCGGTGATCGGCTCCAGCGGCTCGCTCTGCGGGCGGCTGATCCGGGGGTCCAAGGACCGGATCTCGGCCCATGCCTACGGCACCGCCATCGACATCACCATCGACGGCCGGCTGGATGATTTCGGCGACGGGTCATCGCAGCTGGGCCTGATCCTGCTGTCCGAGTATTTTCTGGAGGAGGGCTGGTACTGGGGCGCCGCCTTCTCGCGCGAGGACAGCATGCATTTCGAGGTCAGCCGCAGCACCCTGGACCAGTGGCGCGCCAATGGCGAGATCGACGAGACCGTGCCCATGGAGGCCAGCCGGTGACCGACGCAACCGCGCCGCGCCGCCGCGCCGACCCCAGCGAGCCGCGCGGCGCGATCTCGCTGCAGACCATCGCCATGCCCGCCGACGTCAACGCCAATGGCGACATCTTCGGCGGCTGGCTGATGGCGCAGATGGATCTCGGGGCCTCGGTTCCCGCGCGCACCCGGGCGCGCGGGCGGGTGGCGACGGTGCAGGTGGACGCCATGACCTTCCATCGCTCGGTGCATGTGGGCGACCTGGTCTGCATCCATTCCGAGATCCTGCGCGAGGGGCGGTCCTCCATGCGCATCGGGGTCGAGGTCTGGATCACCCGCCAGCCCTCGGGCGAACATCTGCGGGTCACCGACGCGGTGTTCACCTTCGTCGCCATCAGCGAGGACGGCAAATCGCGCCCGCTGCCCTGACCGCCGGGCTTGAGCGGCTCAGTCCAGCGGCGCCGCGGTTTCGCGCAGCACCCAGCCGGCCAGATACAGCGACCCGCAGATCAGCACCCGCGGCGCCGGGTCGCCCGCGGCGGCGATGCGCGCGAACGCGTCGCGCAGCCCGGACGCGGGTTCGGCCGTCAGCCCCTTGCCGCGCGCCGCCGCCGCGGTGGCTTCGGCGCTCAGCGTCGCCGGCGCGTCGGGGATCGACAGCGCCTGCACCTGTCGCGCCAGGCCGGCGAAATGACCGAGAAACGCCGAGGGGTCCTTGGTGTCGAGCATGCCGCAGATCAGGTGCAGGGGCGCCGGGCGGCGGTCCTCCAGCATCGCCATATGCGCGGCCAGCGCCGCGCCCGCCGCTTCGTTATGGCCGCCGTCGAGCCAGATTTCCGCGTGTTCGGGCGCGCCGGGCAGCTGCGCGGCGGGCAGCGGCTGCATCCGCGCCGGCCAGCGCGCCTCGCGCATGGCGGCGCGGCATGCGTCGTCGCCCATGCCCAGCGCGCGCAGCGCGGCCAGCGCGCAGCCGGCGTTCGCCGCCTGATGGGCGCCGGGCAGGGCGGGGGGCGGCAGGTCCAGCAGCCCGGCCGCGTCCTGATAGACCAGCCGCCCGGATTCCATGCGCGCGTCCCAGTCCTGACGGCCGAGCAGCAGCGGCGCGCCGATGCGCGCGGCATGGGTCTCGATCGCGTCCAGCGCCGCCTTCTGCTGAGGCGCGCTCACGCAGATCGCGCCGGGCTTCATGATCCCGGCCTTCTCGACGGCGATCTGGGCCAGCGAATCGCCGAGATACTGCTGATGGTCCACGGAGACCGGAGTGACGATGGTCAGCGCCGGGCGGTCGATGACGTTGGTGGCGTCGAGCCGCCCGCCGAGCCCGACCTCCAGCAGGGTGTAATCCGCCTTCTCGCGCGCGAAGGCCAGCAGCGCGGCGCAGGTCGTGACCTCGAAGAAGGTGATCTGCGCGCCGCCGTTCTTCGACTCGCATTCGTCGAGCAGCGCCATCAGCGCCGGCTCCGAGATCAGCGTCCCGGCCAGCCGGATGCGTTCGTGAAACCGCGCCAGATGCGGCGAGGTGTAGACATGGCAGGTCTTGCCCGCGCCCTCGATCCCGGCGCGCAGCATCGCCAGGGTCGAGCCCTTGCCGTTGGTGCCGGCGACATGGATCACCGGCGGCAGGTCACGCTCGGGATGGCCGAGGCGGGCCAGCAGGCGGTGCATCCGGCCCAGCGTCAGGTCCATGATCTTCGGGTGCAGCGTCATCAGCCGGTCAAGGATGACGTCGCTGCCGGAATCGGCGCGGGTTTCGACGGGGCTCACGCCTTCGCCGCGTCGACCGGGGCCGGCGGCGCGGCTTTCGCGCCCGGCCCCGTCAGGCTGCCGTGGCTGCGCCGCGGCGCCTTCGTCAGCAGGCGCAGGATGGCGGCGAGTTCGTCGCGCATGTTCTTGCGGTGCACCACCCGGTCCAGCATCCCGTGTTCGAGCAGGAATTCGGCGCGCTGGAAGCCTTCGGGCAGCTTTTCGCGGATGGTCTGTTCGATGACCCGCGGCCCGGCGAAGCAGATCAGCGCGTTGGGTTCGGCGATCTGGATGTCGCCGAGCATGGCGTAGCTCGCCGTGACGCCGCCGGTGGTGGGATGGGTCAGCACCACCACGAAGGGCAGCCCGGCCTCCTTCAGCATCTGCACCGCCACCGTGGTGCGCGGCATCTGCATCAGCGACAGGATGCCCTCCTGCATGCGCGCGCCGCCCGCCGCCGAAAACACCACCAGCGGGGCCTTGCGTTCGATGGCGCGTTCCACCGCGGCGATGAGCGCGTTGCCCACGGCCATGCCCATGGAGCCGCCCATGAAGCTGAAATCCTGCCCGGCGCAGATGGTTTTCAGGCCGCCGATATCGCCCTCGGCCACCAGCATCGCCTCGTGCTCGTCGGTCTTGCGGCGCGCGTCCTTCAAGCGGTCGGGGTATCGCTTTTCGTCCTTGAAGCCGAGCGGGTCGGCGATCGGGTCGGCCACCGGCGCCTCGATGAACACGCCGCCGTCAAACAGCGCGGCGAAGCGGGCGCGCGGGGTGATGATCATGTGATGCTGGCACGAGGGGCAGACATTGAGCGCGTCGCTCAATTCGCGATGGAACAGCATGGTCCCGCATTCGTCGCATTTGCGCCAGAGATTGTCGGGCACCTCGCGGCGCGAGAACAGCGAGTTGATCTTCGGGCGCACGTAGTTGGAGATCCAGTTCATGCCGGGGGTTCCTTGCGACCTGTGTCCTGCCGCGCGGTCATAGTTTGGCGCGGGGCGAAAAGCAATCCGGGCCGGGCGCTGCGCTGCACAGGTAAGCATCGCCGCGGCCCATGGCAACGCGCGGATTCCGCCCGCCCGCTCTTGTCTTCGGATCGCGCCGGACGCATCTTGGCGCTCGAAAACCAAGGAGGCGCGACATGGCCATCGGCGACGGCGAAATCTGGACCTGGTTTCAGGGCGACTGGATGCAGGGCAACGCGCCGGTGATGGGCGCCGCGGATCACGGGCTGTGGCAGGGCACCACGGTGTTCGACGGCGCCCGCGCTTTTGAAGGCGTGGCCCCGGATCTGGACCGGCATTGCGCGCGGGTGAACACTTCGGCCCGGGCCATGGGATTGGCGCCGCCGCTGTCGGACGCCGAGGTGCTGGACCTGTGCCGCGCCGGCATCGCCAGGTTCGCCCCCGACGCCGAGATCTACATCCGCCCCATGGCCTGGTCGGTGAACGCCGGGCCGTCGCTGATCGCCGCCGACCCGTCCAGCACCGTGTTCTGCCTGTGCCTCGAAACCATGCCCATGCGCCCGGTCAAGGGGTTTTCGATCACCGTGACGCGGTTTCGCCGCCCCATGCAGTCGATGATGCCGACCGAGGCCAAGGCCGGCTGCCTCTACCCCAACAACGCCCGGATGCTGCGCGAGGCCAACGCCAGGGGGTTTGACAACGCGCTGGTGCTGGACGCGCTGGGCAACGTCGCCGAATTCGCCACCGCCAACATGTTCATCGTGCGCAACGGGGTGGCGATGACGCCGATTCCCAACGGCACCTTCCTGAACGGCATCACCCGCCAGCGGGTCATCAAGCTGCTGCGCGGCGCCGGGATCGAAGTGCGCGAGACCGTGCTGAGCGTCGAGGACGTGCGCGACGCCGACGAGGTGTTTTCCACCGGCAACGCCCTGAAGGTCATGCCGGTGACCCGCTTTGACGATCGCGACTACGATTACGGCCCGGTGACGCGCAGGGCGCGGGAACTGTATTGGGATTTCGCCCATGGACGGATCTGAGCCCCGCGCCGCCCCGCCCCGCGCCGCCCCGCCTAGCGCCGCCTAGCGCCGCAGTCGCTTGAGCAGCCGGCGGCGCCGCGCGTCGTTGAAGGCGCCCCCCAGCAGATGCGCGCGCATCGCCGGCGAGGCCAGCGCCCGGACCAGCGCCCAGCGTTGATCCTGCGCGCGGCGGCGCGCGACCGCCGCGGGGTCAGACAGACCGGCGAGGGTTTGCGCCACCCACGCCGCCTGACGGTCATCTGGACGGCGGTTGGCCCAGATCCGATCCATGAGCGCGACAAAGGCCTGGAACGGCTTTTTCAGCCCCGCCGCCTGAAACCGGGCGTCAAGTTGACGCCGCATCGCCGGGTCGTCGCCCCCAAGCCGCCGCCAGTCCAGCGCATCGCGCAGGCGCAGCGCGCGGCAGGCATGGCCCCGGTCGGCGATCATCGCGTGATGGATCAGATGCGCCAGCCGGTCCCCGGGGGCGGGCAGGACGATCCCGGGCAGCGCCGTGGCGCGGGCGCGGGCGATGATCGCCCGCGCGTCAAGCAGCCCGCCGCGAGCCCAGCCAAGGCGCGCGTGCAGTTCGACCGTCGCCGGGCCCTCGGGCGGGAACAGCGCCGGGTAATGGTAGTCCGAGCCGGGCAGGAACGCCGCGTCATCGCCGCGATACCCGGCGGATTTCAGCGCCGCGACGGCGGTGGGCAGCGCCTCGGGCGGCGTCAGCAGGTCGAAATCCACCATCTCGCGCCAGGGGACCGCGCCGCCCGCCGCGGCCAGATGCGCCGCGCCCTTCAACGCCACAGCCATGACGCCGTTGGCCGCCAGCCGCGCGGCGATGTCCTGAAACTGCGCCCGGAACGCCTCGGCCCGCGCCGCGCGCGCCGCCTGCGCCGGGGCCAGCAGCGCGGCCACGCCCCTGGCGCCGAAGGCCGCATGGGTCGCGGCCAGCGCCTCGCCCAGGGCAAAGCCGATCTGGTGGCGGTCGCCAAAGGCGATCAGGTCCACCAGCGGGGTCTGCGGCGGGGCGGCGAACGCGTCGCGCACCGGCGCGCCGCCCCAGACCCGCAGCAGTTTCAGCGCCTCGTCGGCGATGCGGTCCGCGCACGGCCCCCCGAGTTCGGTCATCGGCCCGGCGCCCGGGGCTCAGACCGCCCAGCCGGGCTTGCGCTTGTCGAAGAATGCGGCGATGCCCTCGGCCGCCGACGCGGTTTCCCAGCAATCGGCGAGCCGGCGGGCGGTGGTTTCCAGCACCGCCTCGTCGATCGTCGGGCCCAGCGCCCGGGCCAACGCCTTGGCGGCGGCGACCGCCTCGGGCGCGGCGGCGAGATAGGGGGCGATTTCCGCCTCGATCGCGGCGTCCAGCGCCTCGGGCGTCACGACCCTGGCCACCAGTCCCAGATCGCGGGCCTCCTCGGCGTCGAACAGCCGGGCGGACATGAACACGCGCCGGGCCCGGCCCTCGCCCATGCGCGCGATCACGTAGGGCGAAATGGTGGCCGGGATCAGCCCGAGCCGGGTTTCGGTGAGCCCGAATCTGGCCCCCGCGACCGCCACAGCCACGTCGCAGACCGCCATCATCCCGATGCCGCCGCCAAAGGCCTGCCCCTGCACCCGCCCGATCAGCGGCTTGGGCATGGCGTTGAGCGCCATCAGCATCCGCGCCAGTTCCTGCGCGCCTTCGATGCGCTGTTCGCGGGTCGCGTCGATCTGGGCGCGCATCCAGCCAAGGTCGCCCCCGGCGCAGAAACTGCGCCCCTCGCCGGTCAGCACCACCACGCGCACCGCGTCGTCGGCGGACAGCGCGCGCACCGCCGCATGCAGTTCGCCGATCATCGGGCCGGACATGGCATTGTGTTTCTCCGGGCGCGCCAGCGTCAGGGTGGCGACGCCGCGCGCGTCAGTGTCGATCCGGATGGTTTCAGGCATTGTCGGGCTCCCTCAGGGTTCGCGCGTAATCGGCGGCCGCGGCCAGCTTGCCCAGGTCGAGCCCGGTTTCCAGGCCTTTCTCAAGCGCCAGCGCCGCCACCGCGCCGCTGTCCACATTGCCCGCGGCGCCCGGCGCGTAGGGGCAGCCGCCCAGCCCGGCCACCGAGGCGTCGAACACCCGCAACCCGCGTTCGATGCTGACCGCGATGTTGTCGAGCGCCCGCCCGCGCGTGTCGTGGTAGTGGCCGGCGAGGCGGTCGGGCGGGATTTCGGCGAGCACGGCGTCGAGCATCCGCGCGATGGTTTCTGGCGTCGCCGCGCCGATGGTGTCGCCGAGCGAGATTTCATAGCAGCCCATCGCGATCAGCGCCGTTGCGACGCGGGCCACGGAATCGGGCGGCGTTTCGCCGTCATAGGGGCAGTCGGTGACGCAGCTCACATAGCCGCGCACCGGGATGGCGGCGGCTTTCGCGGCCTGCATCACCGGCGCGAAACGCGCGAGGCTTTCCGCCACCGAACAGTTGATGTTTTTCTGGCTGAAGCCTTCCGAGGCGGAGGCGAACACCGCCGCCTCGTCGGCCTTCGCGGCCCGCGCCGCCTCGAACCCGCGCAGGTTCGGGGTCAGCGCCGCGTAGCGGATGCCGGGGCGGCGCGCGATGCCCGCCAGCACGTCCGCCGCGTCGGCCATCTGCGGCACCCATCTGGGCGAGACGAAGCTGGTGGCCTCGATCCGGTCGAACCCGCACTCGGACAGCATGTCGATGAGCCGGATTTTCCGGGCGGTCGGGATCAGGCGCTTTTCGTTCTGCAGCCCGTCGCGGGGGCCCATTTCGAAAATGCGCAGTCGGGTTGGGGCAAGGTCAGTCATCGCCCGCCTCCTCCAGCGCCAGCAGCACCGCGCCTTCCTGCACCTGCGCGCCGGTCTCGCAGAACAGCTCCGCGACCACGCCGTCGCGCGGGGCGGTCAGGCGGTGTTCCATCTTCATGGCTTCGAGCACGATCAGCGGGTCGCCCTCGCGCACCGAATCCCCGGGTTTCGCGGCGATCATCTTCACCAGGCCGGGCATGGGCGAAAGCACCACGTCGCCCGTCGCGCCCGCCTGCGCCGCAGCTTCCAGCGGGTCGAGCAGCCGCCAGGTGGCGGCGGTCGCGCCGTCGATCACCGTCACCGATTCGCCGGCGGCGTCCGCGTGGCGGATCAGGCGCACCGGGCGCGCGGCGCCGGCGATCTCGCAGAGCAGCCTTTCGGGGGTGCGGCGCAGGGTCAGCTCCAGCCCGTCGGCGGCGAAACGCCCGTCGCCGAGGATGGTCAGCTCCACGCGCAGAGGCGCGTCGCCGATCAGCGTCACCGAACGGGTTTCCCCGCCCCAGAGCCGCCAGCCGGCGCTGTCGTCGAAACCGGCGCCGGGGGCGGGCGCATCCAGCCCCAGCGCGGCGATGGCGGCCAGCGCCGGCAGCTCCGGGGCCAAGGGCCGGGGCGCGGTCAGCGCATCGAGATCGCGTTCGATCAGCCCGGTGTCCACCTCGCCGCGCGAAAACCCCTCATGCGCGGCGAGCCGCGCCAGAAACCCGGCATTGGTCACCGAGCCCGCGACCTCGACCGCCGCGAGCGCGTCGCGCAGCCGCGCCAGCGCCTGCGCGCGATCCGCGCCGTGCACCGTCACCTTGGCGATCATCGGGTCGTAATAGGGGCTGATCGCATCCCCCGCGCGCACCCCGGCGTCGATGCGGGCGCGATCGGCGGGCAGGTGCAGATGCGCCAGCGTGCCGGTGGCGGGCAGGAAGCCTTTGCTCGGGTCCTCGGCGTAGATGCGGGCCTCGAAGGCCCAGCCGTCGATGGACAGATCCGATTGCGCGCAGGGCAGGGGATCGCCGGCGGCGACGCGCAATTGCCATTCCACCAGGTCGCGCCCGGTGATCGCCTCGGTCACCGGATGTTCGACCTGCAGGCGGGTGTTCATCTCCATGAAATAGAACCGGTCGGCGCGCAGCCCGTCCGAGGCGTCGACGATGAATTCGATGGTCCCGGCGCCGGCATAGCCGATGGCCTTGGCGGCGCGCACCGCGGCGTCGCCCATGGCGCGGCGCATGTCGGGCGGCATGCCCGGCGCCGGGGCCTCCTCGATCACCTTCTGATGGCGGCGCTGCAATGAACAGTCGCGCTCGAACAGGTGCAGCGCGTTCCCGTGTTTGTCGCCGAAAACCTGGATCTCGATATGGCGCGGCGCGGTCACCCATTTCTCGATCAGGCAGGCGGGGTCGCCGAAACTGGCCTCGCCCTCGCGCTGCGCGGCCTCCAGCGAGGACAGGAAATCCTCGGGTCGGTCCACCTTGCGCATGCCCTTGCCGCCGCCGCCCGCGCGCGCCTTGATCAGCACCGGGTAGCCGATTTCCTCGGCCCGGGCCTTCAGGAAGGCCGGATCGCGGCTGTCGCCGTGATAGCCGGGCACCACCGGCACGCCGGCGGATTCCATGGCCAGCTTGGCCGCGTCCTTCAGCCCCATGGCGCGGATCGCCGGGGCCGAGGGGCCGATGAACGCCAGTCCGGCAGCCTCCGCCGCCTCGACGAAATCCGGGTTTTCGGACAGGAAGCCGTAGCCGGGATGGATCGCCTGCGCGCCGGTCCGCAGCGCCGCCGCAATGATCCGGTCGCCGCGCAGATAGCTGTCGGCGACCGGCGCCGGGCCGATGCGCACGGCCTCGTCGCAGACCGCGACATGGAGCGCGTTGGCGTCGGCGTCGGAATGCACCGCAACCGTGCGCACGCCCATCTCGCGGCAGGTGCGGGCGATGCGCACCGCGATCTCGCCGCGATTGGCGATCAGGATTTTCTGGAACATGCTCATGTTTTCCCCATCACATGCGGAACACGCCGAAGCGGGTTTCTCCGATCGGGGCGTTCAGCGCCGCGAACAGCGACAGCGCCAGCACGCGGCGGGTTTTTCGCGGATCCACGATCCCGTCATCCCACAGCCGCGCCGAGGCGAACAGCGGATGCCCCTGATGTTCGAACTGGTCGATGATCGGCTGCTTGAAGGCGGCCTCCTCGGTCGCGGACCAGGCGCCGCCCTTGCGCTCGATGCCGCCGCGCCGCACCGTGGCCAGCACCCCCGCCGCCTGCGCGCCGCCCATCACCGAAATGCGCGAGGTCGGCCAGCTCCACAGGAAGCGCGGCGAATAGGCCCGCCCGCACATGCCGTAATTGCCGGCCCCGAAGGATCCGCCGATCAGCATGGTCACCTTGGGAACCTGCGTGGTCGCCACCGCGGTCACCAGCTTGGCGCCATGGCGGGCGATGCCCTCGGCCTCGTATTTCTGCCCGACCATGAAGCCGGTGATGTTTTGCAGAAATATCAGGGGGATGCGGCGTTGCGAGCAGAGTTCGACGAAATGCGCGCCCTTCACGGCGCTCTCGGAAAACAGGATGCCGTTATTGGCGATGATCCCGCAGGGGACGCCCTCGACATGGGCGAAGCCGCAGACCAGCGTGGCGCCGTAGCGGGCCTTGAATTCGTCAAGGCGCGAGCCGTCCACCACCCGCGCGATCACCTCGCGGATGTCGTAGGGGGTTTTCAGATCCGCAGGCGCGACGCCGAGGATCTCCTCGGGGTCGTAGAGCGGCGGTTCCGGGGTTTGCATCTCCACCGTGATCGGCTTGGGACGGTTGAGATTGGCCACCGCCTGGCGCGCCAGCGCCAGCGCGTGGGCGTCGTCGTCGGCGAGATAGTCGGCGACGCCGGACAACCGCGTATGCACGTCGCCGCCGCCCAGATCCTCGGCGCTGACCACCTCGCCGGTGGCGGCCTTGACCAGCGGCGGGCCGGCCAGAAAGATCGTCGCCTGTTCCTTGACGATGATGGTGACGTCCGACATCGCCGGCACATAGGCGCCGCCGGCGGTGCAGGACCCGAGCACGGCGGCGATCTGCGGGATGCCCCTGGCGGACATGTTGGCCTGGTTGAAGAAGATGCGCCCGAAATGGTCGCGATCCGGGAACACCTCGTCCTGCTGGGGCAGGTTGGCGCCGCCGCTGTCCACCAGATAGACGCAGGGCAGGCTGTTCTGTTCGGCGATCTCCTGGGCGCGCAGGTGCTTCTTGACCGTCATCGGGTAGTAGGTGCCGCCCTTCACGGTGGCGTCGTTGCAGACCACCATCACCTCGCGCCCCGCGACCCGCCCGACGCCGGCGATCACCCCGGCGCCCGGCGCGGCGCCGTCATACATGTCATGCGCGGCGGTGGCCCCGATTTCGAGAAACGGCGCGCCGGGATCGAGCAGCGCCTCGACGCGATCGCGCGGCGGCAGCTTGCCGCGCGCCACATGGCGTTCGAGGGCCGCGGGCCCGCCGCCCCTGCGCGCCGCCTCCGCCGCCTCGGCGATTTTTTCCAGCGCGTCGAGATGCCCGGCGCGGTTGGTTCTGGCCTGCTCGGAATTGGGCGAGAAGGCGGATTTGATGATGGTCATCGCTAAGTCCATGTCCTGGGCTGGCGCCGGATGTCGCGCGCCGGGCGTCGCCGGCATTCGGTGTTCGGCAAAAGCGCCGCCGCCAGCCTCACGCCGTCGCCCGCATCAGTTCCCGCCCGCACAGCATGCGGCGGATTTCGGACGTGCCGGCGCCGATCTCCATCAGCTTGGCGTCGCGCATGATGCGGCTGACGGGGGAATCGTTCATGTAGCCGGCGCCGCCCATGGCCTGCACCGCCTGGATCGACTGCTGCATCGCGGCCTCGGAGCAATACAGCACGCAGGCCGCCGCGTCCTGGCGCGTCACCTGCCCGCGATCGCAGGACGCGGCCACCGCATACAGATACGCGCGCGAGGTGTTCATCGCCGCGTACATGTCGGCGATCTTGCCCTGCATCAGCTGGAAATCGCCGATCGGGCGGCCGAATTGCTTGCGCTGATGCATATACGGCATGATGTGGTCGAGGCAGGCGTGGATGATGCCGACGCCGATGCCCGACAGCACCACGCGTTCGTAATCGAGGCCCGACATCAGCACGTTGACGCCCTTGCCCTCCTCGCCCAGCACGTTTTCGAAGGGGATTTCCACATCCTCGAAGATCAATTCGGCGGTGTTCGATCCCCGCATGCCCATCTTGTCGAAATGCGCCGAGGTTGAAAAACCCTTCATGGATTTTTCGACGATGAAGGCGGTCATGCCGCGCGCGCCGGCCTCGGGGTCGGTCTTGGCGTAGACCACCAGGGTGTCGGCGTCGGGGCCGTTGGTGATCCAGTATTTCGTGCCGTTCAGCACGTAGCGGTCATTCTTCTTTTCCGCGCGCAGCTTCATCGACACCACGTCGGACCCGGCCCCGGCCTCGGACATGGCCAGCGCGCCCACCTTTGCGCCCGACACCAGCCCGGGCAGGTATTTCGCCTTCTGTTCGGGCGTGCCGTTGAGGCTGATCTGGTTGACGCAGAGGTTGGAATGGGCGCCGTAGGACAGCGACACCGAGGCCGAGGCCCGGGCCAGCTCCTCGATCACCACCGCATGGGCGAGATAGCCCATGTTCGCGCCGCCATAGGCTTCGTCCACGGTGATCCCGAGCAGCCCCAGATCGCCGAATTCCTTCCACAGATGCGCGGGGAAATCATTGGACTTGTCAATGTCCGCGGCGATCGGCGCGATGCGCTCCTGCGCGAATCGATGGGCGAGGTCACGCAGGGCCTCGATGTCTTCGCCAAGGCCGAAGCTCATGGTTGCGTGGAACATTCCGTATCCTCCTGGCTGGGCCGCGCGGGTCCGGCGGGCCCCGGCGCGGAAGGGTCGCGGCCGACGCTGCGCACGACCAGATCGGTGTAGATGTCTTCGATGTCCCGGGCGCTGAGCCGTCCGCCCTCGCGAAACCACTGGGTGACGCCGGTCAGCATGGAAATGATCGCCCGCGCCGCCACCGGCGGGTCGGGGGCGTGGAGCAGCCCGGCCTCGGCGCCCGATTGCAGGATGTCGCGCAGCAGCGCCTCGTAGCGCTGGCGCAGGGCTTCGACCTCGCGGAAATTCTCCGGGCTGAGATTGCGCAGCTCCATGTAGGAGATGAACACCGCGTCGGCGCGGCCCAGATGGTGGCGGATGTGAAACCGGGTGAAGGCGTCGAGCGCCGCCACCGGATCGCCGCGCGCGTCCAGCGGCGGGTCGAGCGCCGCATGGGCCTCCATCAGTTCGGTCATGTGGCCGAGCATCAGGTCGCGCAGCAGGTCCTGTTTGGTGTCCACGTGATTGTAGAGCGCGCCGGGCTGCACGCCGATCTCGGCGGCGATCATGCGCATGGACACGGCGGCGTAGCCGTGGCGCGCGAACAGGTTCAGCGCCGCCTTGCGCAGATTGTCCGCCGTCTTGGCGCCGCTGGAACCGATTCGCCTTGCCATGTGGGCTCCTCTCGCCGGCGACTATAAATGAACATTCGTTTCTTTCCCAGAAAAAACCCTGCGCCAGCCCCGGCGCCGGCGGCGTCGATCAATCCTGCGCGCCGCCATCCATGCGCCGGGCATCCAGAAACCCGCCCGCGAAGCCGCTCCGGTCGCCCGCCAGCAGCGCCGCGAACAGCATGGCCTGCCCCGGCGGCGGGCGGCGGCGGGCGGTCGCCGCGTCAAGGCGCGCCGGGTCGATGAGCGCCAGCCGTTCCGCGGCCCCGTCGAACAGCGCGTAGAGGCCCATGGGATCGATCCGCCCCAGCCGCCGGGCGATCCGCGTCAGCAGCCAGCCGGCCAGCGCGGTTTCATGCGCCGTCAGTTGGTCTCGCGCGATCAGATCGGCGCGGATGCGGTCGTGGCAGGCGAACAGGGCGCGGATCGCGGCTGCGCCGTCGGGCGGGCGCGGCGGGCGGGCGCGGCGGACATGGGTTGGCGCCTCGAACACCCCCACGTCGCGCGCCGACAGCAGGCAGCGCCAGTGATGGGCGTGCGCGGCGACCGCGAAACCATCGCCTTGCGTCGGGAAACGGGCGTCGAGCAGAAAGCGCCGCTGACAGATCTTGCCCCAGAGCATCGGCCCGCAGCGCAGCAGCGCGCGGCGCTGCCCGTCCGGCGTCGGGGCCATGGCGGCGCGCGCCAGCCGCGCCGCGTCCGGGCCGGCGCGCAATTCGCCCGAAGCGCCGTCGAAAACCTCATGCCCGAGCGCCAGAAAATCGTCGCCCGAGGCGGCGAGCGTCGCCGCCGCGCGGGCCAGCGCCTCGGGCGACAGCCAGTCATGGCCGTCGAGAAACGCCACGATCGCGCCCCGGGCCGCGCCCAGCCCGATCTCGGCGGCGGCGATGTCCGGCATCCGGCGCGCCAGATGCAGCGGGCGGATGCGGGCCTTCGGATTGCGCCGGATCACGGATTCGATGCGCCGGCGGGCGGCGGCGCGCGAGTCGTTGTCGACGACGACGATCTCCGCGTCGGGCAGCGGCGCGTCCAGCGCCGATTGCAGCGCGGTTTCGATGAACGCCGCCGCATCGCGGCAAACGATGATGATCGAGACCTCAGCCATGGGGCGCCGCCAGCAGCAGGGGGGCCTCGGCGGCGTCGGCCAGGCTCAGCCCGAGATGGGGATCCACGAACAGCCAGCCGCGCTCCTCGGCATGGGCGTTGAGCCGCGCGAACAGCGAGGTCGCGGCCGCCTGGGCGCGCGCCGACAGCGGGTCGCCGCGGAACTTGGCCATGGACCAGCCCGCCAGATCCAGGGCGAAGCGGGCGAACTGGGCGAAAATCTCGGCGTCCTCGCGCAGCGGCGCCAGATCGTTGAAGCAACGCCCGATGGCGGTGAAGGCGTCGAGCCGCTGCGCCGTGGCGTCGTCGGTGGCGCGGGCGGCGCTGTCCAGCCGGAAATGCTGGATCAGCGGCGGCCCGCTGTCGAGCACGCGGAACCGCTCGGCCATGATGAAGCTGCACCAGTGGGGCTCCACGTCTTCATGCAGGCGCAGGTCGGGGAAGACGACGTCGGCCTCGCGCAGAAACGCCGTGCGATACAGCTTGTTCCACGGAAACGCCGCGCAGCGGGTGAGGTCGGGCGCGTCGGCCAGCAGGATCGGCCCGTCTAGATCCACGGTTTCGCGCGCGGCGGTCCAGATCGCCTCGTCGCGCGGCAGCATGCGATAGGTGTGGGGCGCCGCCGGGTCGCTCACCAGATGGTAGCGGAACAGGGTGAAATCGCAGGGCGAGCGCGGGAGGTTGTCGCGCAGCGCCGCGAAGGCCTGCGGGCAGAGCAGGTCGTCGGCGTCGAGAAACAGCAGAAAGTCGCGGCTCGCCTCGGCCAGCCCGCGGTTGCGGCTGGGGCCGGGGCCGAGATTGGTCTCGTTGCGCAGGATCTTCAGGTCCACATGCGCGCCCGGCGCGCGGTCGGCGAGCCGATCGGCCAGCGGGTCGGGCGAGGCGTCGTCGATGACGATCGCCTCCACGTCCTCGCCCATGGCGTCGAGCCGGGCCAGCAGCCGCGCCACGCCCTCGGCGTCGTTGTATGCGGGGATGACGAGGGAAAACACCGCCCCGCCTCAGGCTGCGCAGAAGATGTCGGCGGCGCTCAGATGCAGTTCGAAGCTGGACTGGCGGAAGAACAGCAGCAGATCCGCGTGATCGGCGCCCTCCAGCTCCGTGCGGCCCCTGACCTCGACCACGCCGAGATTGTCCCCCGGCGTCGCGTCAAAGGCGTATTCGACCGGCAGCGGGATGTCGGCATGGCTTTCGCCATGGGCGCAGCGGATGAGCGCGGCGCCGCTCACCGCATGGGACGCCCGGCCGCTGATGCGCAGGCCGAACCAGCGCGCCGTCTGCAACTGCACCAGCGGCAGGCGCAGGGACAGGCCGAACCAGTCCGAGGCCCCGCGATCGATGAGCCGCAGCCCGAAATCATCGCCGTCGAGGATCTCGGCCTCGACCCCGGCTTCGGGCGCGAATTGCAGCGCCACGCCGGGGGTCAGCTGTTCGCCCGGGGCCTTCAGCCGCCGCGCCGGAACCTTCTTCAGCCGCGCCAGCGAAGCGTTGAGACCGGCGAGGTAGGGGATCGCGTCCATCTCCGCCGCGTCCTCCGCCAGCGCCACGCGGCGCAGCGTGTCGGCGGTTTCCTCGCGCGCCGCCGCCGCGTCCAGCTCCACCAGCCGCTTTTCCTTCTTGAGCTGCGCGATTTCGTTGCGCAGCCAACCCATGCGACGTTCGGCGTCGCGCCAGGCGCGATAGCCCGGATCCATGCGCCATCTGAGCCAGTGCAGCGCGCCGCGCGGAGGCGCCTGCGTTGCGTTGCTTTCGCGGTCTGCGCCCATCGATCGTCCCCTTCGCCCCGGCTTCGGGCGTCTGAATCGCATTAGCAGCCGCTCAGGCGCCAGTCAAACGCCCGCTTGCCGGCCGCACCCCTTGCCGGGCCCCCTGCCGCACCCCTTGCCGCGCGCGGGGGAATCGCGATTTGACACCATTGGTCGGCTGTGTTTGCGTCCGGCTTTGATCCCGCCGCCGCGGCGGCGGCGGGCGCGGTCGGAACCGCTCGGATCCGTTCGGGCAAAAGGAACGCGAAGGGCCGGCATGATCGTTTCGGAGACCCGGAAATTCATCTTCATCCACAATCCCAAGGCCGGGGGGATGACCTTCCGCACCGCGCTGAAAAAGCATGACACCACCGGCAGGTTCTTTCTGGGCTGGATCCCCTATCCCGCCGCCGGGCGCACGCTGGACCGCGCGCATCTGACCCTGGCGCAGCTGCGCGAGTTCCACGGCGACGTGTTCGACATGCTGGAGGAGGCGTTCACCTTCGGTTTCGTGCGCGACCCGTATCAGCGGTTCTGCTCGGCCTTCGCGCAGCATCTGAAGCTGACGACGCCGCTGATGCGCGATGCGGTCATGGGGGATCCCGACTGTTTCTACACCGTGCTCAATCAGCTGTCGAAATGGGCATTTGACGAGGAATTGCTGGATATGGAGGTCAAGCGGGTGCATTTTCGTCGCCAGTCCGATTATTTCTATCTGGACGGCGCGCGCCTGATCGACGTCGTCTCGAAGGTCGAGAGCCCCGACGACTGGGATCCCCGCGTCGTCGAGCTGCTCGGCGGGCGCGATCCCGAACGGCGCAACATCACTCAGGGCGACGCGGTTCGCGCCGGCGGCGCGCGCTACGACGTGACCCGGCTGGAGCGCGCGACCCTGGACCGCATCAACGCCTTCTACGCGCCGGATTTCGAACGCTTCGGCTACGAGGTCATATGACCGGCGCCGCGCCCTCCGCGACCCCCGGGGGGCGCAGCCCGGCGGCGCCTTCCTGGGCGCGGTTCCCGACCGCCGTCGATCCGGACTCGGGCGCCCCGCCGCCGCGCCTGTTCTGCTACCTGCATGTGGCCGCGCGTCCGGAGGATTCCGCCCCGGTTCGCCGCTTGATCGCCGCCAACCGGGGCCGGTTGGCGCGCCGGGGGGTGCTGATCCCTTCGACCATGGGGCGGGTGAACGGCGTGCAGGTCTGCGCGCCGCTCGCGCGGTTCGCGCTGGGCGGCGCAGACGACGCGCTCGACGCCTTCGCCGCCGAGATCCGCCACAGCGCCGCCCATTCGGCCATCCTGCAATGCGATGCGCTGTGGCGGCTGGCGCCGGGGGCGCAGCTGGCGCGCCTGCGGGTCTGGCTGTCGCTGAGATTTCGCGAAACCATGCCGATTCTGCTGCTGCCGAGGCATCCGACGCCGCGGGACCAGGCGAGGCTGCAGGCCTGGCGCGAGGCGTTCGGCGAGGGCTATGTCCTCGCCCGCCGCTGCGCGCCCGATGCGATGGTGCGCGGCGACGCGGCGCGCGATTTTCTGAATGCGGTCAATCTGGGCGCCAGCGGCGATTTCGCCAGTCCCTGAGCGAAAGGCCGCGCCGCGGCCGGCGGCGCGCGGGCCGGAGAGGGTCGGCGCCTTTCAGGCGGTCGATCATGCGCCCGAACCGCGCCCGACGGCTGTCGCGGCCCCCGGCGCCGGCAATCGGGTCTGATCTCGCCCCGGGCCGCGCCGCCGGGCGCTTTGCCCGTCATTGCGCGCCCCGCGCCCGTGCTGCCGCGGCGCGGCGTTGGCGGGCCCGGATCGCGCCCGCCCCCAATCACGCCTCGGGCTCCAATCACGCCTCGGGTCCCGGTCAGGTCCCGGGCCCCGGTCATGTCTTGGGCCCAGTCAGGCAACTGAGTTCGGCCGCGGCGGCGCGGGGCGGCCTCAGCGCTTGAGGTCGCTGCGCAGGATGGTGATGGCGATGCGCCGGTTGCGCGGGTTGAGCGGGTCGTCGGGCAGCGCCAGCTGCCGGTCGGCCTTGCCGGTCACCCGCGCCACGCGATCCGCTTCGACGCCCGCGTCCTCCAGCACGCGCCGCGCCGCCTGGGCGCGATCCGAGGACAGCTCCCAATTGCCGTAGCCGGCGCCGCTGAACGGGGCCGCATCGGTGTGGCCCTCGACCGCGATTCTGTTGGTGAGCATGCCCGCCACGCCGCCGACCATCTTCAGCAGCGCCAGCATCTTCGCCGTCGGATGGGCGGAACCGATGTTGAACAGCGGCGCGCCCTCCACGTCGAACAGCTCGATGATCAGGCCCTCGTCGGTGACCCGGGTGCGCACCTGGGACAGCAGGTCGTCCTCGACATCGCTTTCGCCCGACATGCCCATGAACAGGTTTTCGAGCTCGGCCATGCCGTCGGCGAGCTTCTCCTCCGGCTTGTCCATCGATTCGGCGCCGGTTGCGCCGCGCGCCTGATTTTCCTCGCTGGGCCGCTTCTCGGTGGCGCCTGTGCCGTCCTGGGCCATGGTTTCCTCGGAAAACACGCTGTCGCCCTTGAACACGCCGGCGCCGCCGCCCGAAATCTTGGCGATCGGCACCCGCGGGTCGAAATACTCCGCCAGGCCCTTGCGCTGCTCCTCGGTGGTGGCGTTGAGCAGCCACATGAGCAGAAAGAACGCCATCATCGCGGTCACGAAATCGGCGTAGGCGACTTTCCAGGCCCCGCCGTGATGTCCGTCGCCGCCGGACACTTTCTTGCGTTTGATGATCGTGACGTTGATTACGCCTTCGCCGGTCTGCGCCATGCGCCACACCCCTTTTGTTCTCACCCGTCGAGCACCCTGACCCGAGAACGTTACCGGCGGGTTTCCGAAAAACCGATTCGTTGCGGGGGGTTCGGCGCGCCGATGCGCCGCCATTAAGCAGTTCGCAAGGAACGCCGCCCAGATTGGCGCCAACGGACAGTCGGGAATCGCCGCATATGCATGAATCAGGACAAAGCGTGATCTCCAGGAAGCTGGACGGCGGCCGGGTCGGCCGCTCGCCCATCCGCGGGGTCGAGGGAATTGGCGAGATTTTCGCTCAAATCCTAGACGAAAAGCTGCGCGGGTTCATGCGCACCATCGTCGGCGCGGTGGTGATCAGCTGCGAAGTGCAGAAGCTGTCGCATGTGCTGGAGAAAATCGCCTCGCCGGCGATGATCGGCGTGATCGCGGTGGAAAACGCCAAGGACAGCGCGCTGGTCAATCTCGGCCCCGACCTGACCTATCACATCGTGGATCTGCGCATGGGCGGCGATCCCATGGCCACGCCCAAGCCGGTCGCGCGCGCCAACACCGCCATCGACAGCGCGCTTTGCGCGGATTTCATCAGCGCCATCGTCAACGCTTTCGAGGCCTCGCTGCGGCTCAATCTCGGACCCGGCGTGAGCGACGCCATGCGTCTCAGCCATTTCGAGCAGCACGTGACCATGGTGCGGATCGCGCCCGAGCATTCCGACGTGCTGGTGATGCGGCTGTCCCTGGACATCGGCGACGCCGGGCGCAGCGGCGAGTTCGACCTGGTGCTGCCGCTTTCGGTGCTCGATTCCTACAAGGCGCTGATTCCGCAGGATCCCGGCGAGATGACCACCGCCCAGCAGAATGACATCTGGTCCAGTCACATGGCCGCGGCCGCCAGCGCCGCGCCCTTGCATCTGATCGCCGTGCTGCATCGCCTGCAACTGAGCGTCTCGGAATTGCAGGCCCTGCGCCCGGGCGTCGTGCTGCCGCTGCCGGAAAGCTGCCGGGGCCGGGTCGATATCGGCCTCGACACCGGCGAATTGCTGGCGACCGGGCGGCTGGGCGCCTGGGAGGGCCGCAAGGCGATCAAGCTGACCGCGGCGCCCGACGCCGCGTTGCAGGAACACATCCGGCGGCTGACCGAACGCCACGCCGCCGCGCACTGACCGCCCGCCATCGCCGCTCGCCGGTTTGCCTTGCGCATGCCCCGGCAAGCCCCAAGCGCCGCCCGCGTGGTTTACCCGGTGGCAATGTTTATCCCGGATGCTCGAAGAAACGACCACCCCCAGGCGTCGATGCTTCGGCGCTTCCATGACGAGTTGACCCGGCCCGCCCCCAAAGCAAAGGACACCCCCATGACCATTTCCTCCGCGCTCAACGCCGGCGTCACCGGACTGAGCGTCAACGCCAGCCGGCTCGCGACCATTTCCGACAACATCGCCAACTCCGCGACTTTTGGCTACAAGCGCGCGGAGGCCGAGTTCTCGTCGATGGTGGTCTCCTCCACCAAGGGATCCTACACCGCCGGCGGCGTGCGCTCGGCCACCACGCGCGAAGTCACGGCGCTGGGTTCGCTCGCGACCACCACCAATGCGCTCGACATCGCGGTGAGCGGGCGCGGCATGCTGCCCACGACCACGGCATCCGCCGCAACGCTGGGCGAATCGAATCCGCCGCTGCTGCTCACGCGCACCGGATCGTTCCGGCCCGACGAAAACGGGCTGCTGCGCACGGCCAGCGGACTGGCGCTCCTGGGATGGCCGGCAGATCCCGGCGGCGACGTGCCTGACAATCCCAGGGACAGCATCGCCGGGCTCGAGCCCGTGCGCATCTTCAACAACCAGTTCGCGGCGTCGCCCACGGAAAACATCGGCCTCGGCGTCAATCTGCCGGCGGTGGCCACCCAGGCGAGCGCGTCCGGCGACACGCTGGTGGTGCCGATCGAGTATTTCGACAATGTCGGCGCCTCGCAGACGCTGACCACCTCGTTCACGCCGACGATTCCCGCCGCGGGCTCGTCGAACACCTGGACGATGACGATCGAGGACACGGCGACCGACGCAGCCTCCAACCCGATCGCCGAGGTGACGCTGGTGTTCGACGACAGCCGGGGGTCCGGCGGGTCGCTCCTGTCCGTGACTCCGGTCGCCGGCGCCACCTACGACGCGCTCACCGGGGTCCTCGCCGTCACCGTCGAAGGCGGACCGATGAACGTCAATGTGGGCACGCCCGGCTCCACTGACAAGCTGACCCAGCTCTCGGCGGAATTCACGCCGGTCCCGATCACCAAGGACGGGTCGCAGGTCGGCACGCTGTCCTCCGTGGAATTCGACGAGAACGGCTTTCTCAACGCGATCTACGACACCGGGTTCATCCGCACGATCTACCAGGTTCCGATCGCGGACGTGCCCAACCACAACGGCTTGAAGGCCGAGGACGGCCAGGCCTACTCGCTCACCGCGCAGAGCGGCTCGCTCTACCTGTGGGACAGCGGCGCCGGCCCGACCGGTCAGCTCATCGGCTATGCGCTGGAGGAATCGACCACCGACATCGCCGGCGAGCTCACCGCGCTGATCGAAACCCAGCGCGCCTATTCCTCCAACGCCAAGATCATCCAGACGGTGGATGAGATGCTGCAGGAAACAACGAATATTAAGAGGTGACGCGCCGGTTTGAAACCGGCTTTTGACGGAGTAACGGCATGAGTATCACATCTGCGCTCGCAAACGCCTTTTCAGGGATGACCGCCGCGTCGCGCACGGCCGAGATCATTTCTGACAATGTTGCGAATGCGCTCACGGAAGGGTACTCGCGCCGGGAGATCGACGTGACGTCGGTCAGCCTTGCCGGGCAGGGCGCGGGCGTGCGGGTCGAGGGCGTCACGCGGGTCGCCAATCCTCGCGCCACCGCCGAGCGCCGGCAGGCCGAAGCCGATCTGGGTCGCGGGGGCGCGCTGGCGGCCGCGCAGGCCCGGATCTCGGCGGCCCTTGGCGAGCCGGGGGATCCCGGTTCCCTCGCGGCCCGCGCCGTCGCGTTTGAAACCGACCTGCGCGCGCTTGCGGACACGCCGGAAAGCCCGGCGTTACAGGCGCAAGCGTTGGGATCGTCCGCGGATCTCGTTCGCGGCATCAACTTGCTGTCGACGGAAACCAGCCGGATTCGCATGGATGCGGACGCGAGCATCGCCCGCGAAGTGAGCACTCTGAACGATTCGCTTCGCAAGATTGAGGCGCTCAACGCCGAGATCCGCATTCGCAGTCTGGGCGGCGGCAATCTCGCGGCGCTGGAGGAGCAGCGACAGCAGCTTATCGACACCGTGTCATCGATGATTCCGATTCGAAGCGCGCGGCGCGAAGACGGCGCCATCGCGCTCTATACCGGGAATGGCGCCGTGCTGCTGGAGGGCAGGGCCTCCGAGATCGGCTTCTCCCCGACCAGGATCATCACCCCCGACATGACCCTCGCGTCCGGCGCGCTGTCGGGCCTGACCCTGAATGGACGCGCAATAACCATCGGCCAACCGGCGGGCGGAGGCCAGCTGGACGGCGGGTCTCTTGGCGCGCATTTCCAGATTCGCGACGATCTGGCGCCTGAATTCAGCGCGCAGGCCGACGGCTACGCGCGCGACCTGGTCGAACGGCTGCAAGATCCGGCAGTGGATCCCACATTGCTTCCCGGCGACGCGGGGCTGTTCACCGATTCCGGAAACGCCTTCGCGGCCGCCGACGAACTCGGGCTGGCCGAACGCTTGAAAGTCAACGCCGCGGTGGATCCTGCGAACGGAGGCGAACTCTGGCGGCTTCGCGACGGCCTGAACGCCGCCGCGCCGGGTCTGCAAGGCGAGAATGGCATTCTTCGCTCCATGATCGCCAGCATCACGGAGCAAAGAACGCCGCCGGCGGGGCTTGATGTCGTCGGCAGTTTCAACGCCACCTCGCTTGCCGAGCGATTGAGCGCCGTTCGCTCGCATGCAACGAGCCAGGCCGAGACCGCATCCGCCTATCAGGAAGGGCGCTACACCATGCTTCGCGAAACGGAGGCGTCGTTCACGGGCGTGAATACGGATCAGGAGCTGTCCAATCTGCTGCTGGTCGAACAGGCCTATTCCGCGAACGCCCGCGTGATGGAAGTGGTTGATTCCCTCATGCGCCGACTGCTGGAGATCTAGCGATGCGATTCCCCTCCCTTCCCGACCTGGCCGCCAATCAGCGCCTGCAAACGGCGACGGCGCGCGTTTCCGAGCGGCTTCGCATCTCTGGCGAAGAACTGACCACGGGCCTCAAGCACGACCTTGTCGCCGCGTCAGGCGGCGATATCAGCCGATTGTTGGCGATCGACAGTTCGCGGACGCGCGTTGAAGGATATTCTGCGGCCATCAAGCTGGCCGGCGGCCGTCTCGACGCGACGGAAGCCGCGCTTGACGCAGCCCGGATTGCGGGCAGCAGCATCGGCGTCGATCAACTCGCTGCGGTGGAACGCGGAGATCGCGCGGCCGCCCGCCTGTATGCCGGGCAGGCGCGAGGCGCGTTCAGCGCCGTGGTTTCGGCTTTCAACACGAGATTCGCCGGTCGATCCCTGTTCTCCGGCGCAGACGTGGAAAGCACGGCGCTGGCGTCGTCGGAGGAGATGCTTTCGGACATCGCCGCCCTCACCAGCGCGACGACGACCGCCGCGGATGCGCTCGCGGTGATCGATGACTATTTTCGCGACCCGGCCGGCGGCTTCTCGACCTCGGCGTATCAGGGCGCCGACAGCGACGCTCCAGACGCCGTGATCGGTCGTGGTCAGACGCTGTCCTTCACCGTTCGCGCCGACGCCGATGCATCGCGCGAATTGCTGCGCGCGCTTGCGATCTCGGTCATCGCCGTGGAGGGATCATTCGGCGGGAGCGACGCGGACGCCATGGATCTGTTTTCCAACAGCGCTCGCTCAACCGTGGACGCAACGGCGGCAATCCAGCAATTGGGCTCCGAAGTCGGGCTGTCCCAGGCGCGCGTCGAGGCCGTGAAGACCAGAACGGCCGCCGAAAGCGCCGCGCTCGATCTGGCCCGATCCGCGATCGTGGCCAAGGATCCGTATGAAGCGGCGACCGAGTTCCAAGCGGTCGAATCCCAGCTTCAATCCATGTTCACGATCACCGCCCGCCTATCGCAACTGACCCTGACGAACTTCCTCAGATAAGGATTTGGCAATGCTCCGGATCTTCTTGCTGACTGCGCTGATGGCCGCGTCGTTGCCGGCATTCACCATGGCGGGCGTCATGCAGAAAGACGCCGATGCCGCTTTCGGCGTGGAGGAGGATGGAACCGGTTCCGGGCCCCGGGTGCGCATCAAGGATCTGGTCGAGTTTGACGGCGTCCGCGGCAATGATCTGGTTGGCTACGGGCTGGTGGTCGGGTTGGCCGGCACCGGAGATGTGTTGCGAAATTCCCCTTTCACCGAAGAGGCTCTGGCGAACCTTCTTGAACGCCTCGGCATCAATGTGTCTGGAGAGCGGTTTCGACCCAAGAACGTCGCGGCTGTTCTTGTGACCGGAGTATTGCCGCCATTTGGGAGGTCTGGTGGAAGAATAGACGTCACGGTTTCAGCGATAGGCGATGCCAAATCGTTGTTGGGCGGCACGTTGATCATGACGCCGTTGAATGCTGCGGACGGTGAGATCTACGCTGTCGCGCAGGGGTCCATCATTGCCGGAGGCGTGTTTGCCGAAGGCGATGGCGCGTCCGTGACGCAAGGCGTTCCGACTGCGGGCGTCATTCCGTCAGGAGCCAGAATTGAACGGGAGATCGATTTCGACTTTAAGGAGATGACGACAATGCGTCTCGCATTGCGCGAACCCGATTTCACGACAGCGGCGAGGATCACTGACGCTATCAAGGCGCGCCTTGGCGCAAATTCTGCGGCCATGCTGGATTCGGGAACGGTGCAGGTGGACTTGGCTGCGACTCGCTTGACGCCGGCGAGGTTGATCAGCGGCTTGGAAAACATTCGGATAATGCCGGCGAGAAAAGCGCGGGTTGTTGTCGACCAGAGGTCGGGAACCATCGTGATGGGCGATGATGTTCAGATCTCCAGAGTCGCGATCAGCCAGGGAAACCTGACTTTGAGAATCCGGGAAACACCTGTCGTTGTGCAGCCGAACCCGTTTACGATTGGCGCTGAATCCATCGTGGTTCCCAGGACGGAAGTGGGTATCTCGGAGGATGCGACTGGGTTGGTCTTGGTGAATGATGCAGTCACATTGTCCGAAGTTGTCGATGGGTTGAATTCTCTCGGAGTTTCGCCAAGAAATATGATTGATATTCTTAAGGCAATCAAGGCTTCTGGCTCTTTGCACGCGGAATTCATTGTGCAATAGCAATATAGGCGAATAGAATATGACAGCCCCCGGGTTTGACCGAGGCGAGCGGCAGTGGCCGGATTGACGGCGGCTTTTCGGTGAGGGTCTTGAGAGCGGGGTTGATGTTGAGGGCTCATCCGGCGGCACATGCCACCTGCTTCAGGGGCCTTGAGCGGTGATGCGGTCCGCCATCGACACGAGAGTTTTCCGATACGGATAGGCCGAAGGCAGGGGGATTCTGCGGCGCGGCTTGTGTTCCCCGATGCGCAGGGCGACCTTGAGGAACGCTTGGCGCATCGAAACGCGTCAACGACTTTGAGACGGTGGCGATTGGATTTCAAGCTTGAGATATCTCCGTGCTTCTCGGAGGGTTGATCCCAGACGGCCGTCGGAACTTGTGGTGGCTTTGGCGGTTGGCGCGTGAATCGCTCCGCTGCGCCGAGGAGTGCCGCGTCGAGGGGGCTTGGCGGGCGACGGAAAAGGCTTCGGCCTGTCCGAATTGGATCTGATCTGGCGTCATCATGTCAGTCGGCAATCAGAACTGACCTCTTGCAGGCGTCCGATATTGATCCCCTTTGCACCGCGCAGGCCCGGCGCTGCGTAGTCTTCATTCAACGCAGCCGCGGCGGGCCGGCGGTGTTTCGGATTGGCGTCGCGCCCGGGTCGTGAAGCGCCAGTTGTCGTTGCCGGCTCGAAGATCTCCCAGCGGCGCATCAGCCGTCGAGCAGAGCGGCGTTCAGCCTTTGACGCCGGCGCGCCGGGGCCGCGACCGTCATTCTCCGGCGCGCACGCCGCTGCCGCGCGACCGGTTCTTCCCGATCTCCATCCGAAAAGCGCTGTCGACGCAGGGCGTTGGCGGCGTATCTGGTCGGGGCGCCCAGGCGCGACGCCGACGGCGCTCCGAGGCGCGCCAGGCAAGCGGCGATTCATTCTCGGACCAAATATCATTCACCCTTCGGACCTCAGTCCGAAAGTTCGTCTGCCAATGGATGGTGGCGACAAATTGACGTCATATGCCAATCATTACAGACAAGATCGGCAGCTGCGGGTGGCCCGAACGCAATTGTCAAAGCAATACTGCAATGAAATGCAAATAAAAATAGGTAAAACCCTGCCTTTATGGGCAATAAAATGGAAGGTTTCGGCATGGCCGCATCCAGTGACCCCGCATCGCAAATAACATACGTGCCGGGTTCCGGTCGGCTGGACCTGCCCTGCTGGATCGCCGCGCCCCGCGTCCCCGCGGTCGATCCCACGCCGCTGGTCGCGGTTCACGGAATCGGGCGCGGGGCGCGCGATCAGGCGGGCCTGCTCGCCGCGCGCGCCAATGCCCTGGGCCGGCCGGTGATCGCCCCCGAATACGACGACCAGACCTGGCGCAACTATCAGCAGGTGGTGCGCGGCGCCCGCGCCGACCTGTCGCTGATCGGGTTGATGCAGAAACTGCGCGCCGCCGGTCTGTGCCGCACCCGGCGCTTCGATCTGGCCGGCTATTCCGGCGGCGCGCAATTCGCGCACCGCTTCGCCATGCTGTATCCGCATCTGGTCAACCGGCTGACCATCGCCGCCGCCGGCTGGTACACCTTCCCCGACGCGGCGCCGTTTCCCTATGGGCTCGGCCATCGGCCCGCCGGCCGCAAGCCCTGGGGCGCGCAGATCCGCGCCCGGCTCGACGAATTCCTCTCCCTGCCGATCCAGGTCGCGGTCGGGGCGCAGGATTGCGCCATCGACGCGGCGACCCGCAGCAACCCCGAGATCGACCGCCAGCAAGGCGCCAACCGTCTGCAGCGAGGGCGCAACTGGGTCGCGGCCCTGCGCGACGCCGCGCGCGAGCGCGGGCTCGACCCGTCGGGGATCGGGTTTCACGTGCTCCCCGATTGCGGTCACAGCTTTGTCGACTGCGTCGAAAAGGGCGGGCTGGCGGCGGTGATCCTGCCCGGAGACGCCCCCGAGTCACTCCCGGGATCAAATCCCGAGTCCAACCCCGCGCCCCATGCCGAGATCCGGGTCGACCCCGGGCGATTCCATCCAGCGCAAACGAAAACGGAAAGCGTATCATGTCTCTCATCGCCGACACCGGATTTGACTTCACGCAAATCGCCAAATGGGCGTTCACAACGCGTCGGGTGAACCAGCGGGACGCCGGCCGCCTGACCACGGATTTCGCCGCCGCAAGGCCGGGCGATCTGGTGCTGGCGCGGGTCGAGCGCATCGAATCCCACAAGCGCATCCAGCTGATTTCGGGCCGACCCTCGCAGTTGTATCCGGGCGATCTCGTGATCCTGACCTGCGGCGCGCGCTACGCCCCGGACCAGTACGAGGGCGTTGCCGAGATCGACCCCGCGGGCGCTGACATGCTGGCCGGGGGCGGTCTGGTGGGGCGGATGCTGCAATCCAACCGCCGCATGTCCGGGCCGACGCGGGTCATCCCCATCGGCATGGTCGCGGATCGCCGCGGCGCGCCGCTCAACATCGCCGATTACGCCTTGCCCGGCATGGCGCGCCCCTCCGGGATGACGGTGATCGCCGCGGTCGGGGCCTCGATGAACGCCGGCAAGACCACCGCCGTCGCCAGCTTCGCCCATGGCCTGGTGCGCGCCGGCTACCGGGTGGCGACGCTGAAGATCACCGGCACCGGCGCCTTTGGCGATTACAACGCCTATGTGGACGCGGGCGCCGACTACGTGGCGGATTTCGTCGATGCGGGCATGGCCTCCACCTATATGGAGCCCGTGGCCCGGATCCGCGCCGGCATGGACACGCTGCTGGGTCACGCGGCGGCGGTCGGCTGCGACGTGGCGGCGATCGAATTCGCCGATGGCGTGTTTCAGCGCGAAACCGCGGCGCTGCTGCGCCGTGACGACATTCTCGACGCCCTCGACGGGGTGATGTTCGCGGCCCCTTGCGCGGCCTCGGCCGTGGGCGGCGCCGCGGTGCTGCGCGGGCTGGGCATCGAGCCGGCGATCGTCACCGGCATGGTCAGCTGTTCGCCGCTGGCGATGCGCGAGGCCGGCGCGGCGGCGAATATCGAGGTGACCACGAAGCAGGCGCTGTGCGATCCGGCCTCGGCCGGGGCGCTGCTGGCGGGGATCCGCCGCCAGGCGGCCGCAATTCCGGCCCCCGTTCCGGCCCCCGTTCCGGCGCCCGCCCCGGCCCTGACCCAGCCCCCTGCGCCTGACGCGCGGCGCTGCGCGGGCGTCGCGGCGTGACCCGGCTGCCCGGGATCCTCGCCAACGGCCGGGGCGCCGGCATCGCCGCCGTGGCGGCGATCGCGGTGGGCCAGGCCGCCGCCGCCGGGGTCGCGGCGTTTGCCACGCGCGAGGCGTTCGCGGCCCTGCGCGCGCCCGGCGCGGCGCCGCCGGCGGCGGCGCTGGCGCTGATCGCGCTGTCGGGGATCGCCATCGCCTGCCTGCGCGTCGCCGAACAGGTGATCGCCGAACGGGTGGGGCAGGACTACGCCTGCGAACTGCGCCTGCGGCTGTTTCGCCGCTTGTCGCGTCTGCCGGCCAGAATCCTGGCCGAACAGCGCACCGGCGGGCTGGCGCTGCGCTTCGTCGGCGATCTCACGGCGGTGCGCAACTGGGTCAGCCTCGGGGTGGCGCGCATGATCTCGGCGGCCATCGTGCTGCCGGCGGCGACGGCGGTGCTGTTCGCGCTCGACCCGCTGCTGGGGCTCGCGGCCGCGGCGCCGATCGCGCTGGGGCTGGGGCTTATGGCGTTGAGCGCGCCGCGCCTGGGGCGGGCGCATCGCCGGCTGCGGGCGCGCCGCGCCGGACTGGCCGCGGACATGAGCGAACGCATCCCCCACGCGCCGGAACTGCGGCTGATGGGGCGCATGAGCATCGAGCGCCGCGCGCTCCTGCGGCGCACCCGACGCATGGTGCGCGCCGCCATCCGCCGCCGCCGCGGCGCCGCCTACCTGCGCGCCATCCCCGACGCGGTGTCGGGCGTCGCCGCGGCGGCGCTGATCCTCGCGGCGCTGCGCAGCGGCGCCGGCGTCGCGACCACCGCCGGGGCGCTGGCGGCGGTCGGGCTGATGATCCAGCCGCTGCGCAACCTCGCCGGAGTCTGGGACCGCCACCGGGCCTGGGTCGCAGCCCGGGACAAATGCATAGAATTGCTGGAGAAACCGAAAGTGAAACGTCCAGGCAGGCCGAAAGCGCGGCTTTCAGACGACCCGCAGCCCCTGCGCTTCGCCCATGTGGCGAGCGCCGGGCTGACCGATATCGACATCGCCGCGCAGGCAGGGCGCAAGATCGCCGTCATCGGCCCCAACGGCGCGGGGAAATCCACCCTGCTGGCGCTGGCCGCCGGGCTGGACGCGCCGACCCGGGGCAAGGTGCGGATCGGCGATCACGCCCCAGCCAGCCTTTCCGCGTCGGAGCGCCGGCGCCTGGTTTCCTATGTGGGCGCGCGCACGCCGATCCTCGCGGGCAGCCTGCGCCGGGCGCTGACCATGGGCGCCGGCGGCCGGCGCGACGACGCGGACATTCTGCTTGCCGCCCGGGGCTACGGGCTCGGCGAGGTGATCGAACGCCTCGGCGGGCTCGACGGCCATGTGGCCGAGGCCGGGCGCAACCTGTCCGCGGGCGAGGTCCGCCGGGCGATGCTGACCCGCGCCGCGCTGTCCGACGCCCGGCTGCTGCTGCTCGACGAACCTGACGACGCGCTGGATTCCGTGGGGCCCGAACTGGTGACGCGGCTGCTGCGCGGCTCGCCCGCCACGGCGCTGGTGGTGACCCACAACCCGATCATCGCCCGGCAGATGGACGAGATCTGGTTCATCGCCGACGGCACGGTGATCGAGGCCGCCTCGCCCGAGGCCATGTTCGCCGAGGACGGCGTCGCGCGCGCCTTCTTCGCGCCCTCCTGGGTGGCCTGAGCCCGGCTCAGTCCCCGGCTTGGTCCCCGGGCGGCGCGGCGATGTCGATGGCAAGCCGCCCGTTGTCGCGCGCAACCGGGAACACCGCGCGATACGACCACAGGCGCGACAGCAGCCGGCTGTCCCAACGTTTGGCGCTGGGCTGGTCATAGTTGAAATACAGGGTCTTTTCGCGCCCCGGGTCGGCTTTCAGCAGCCGCGCCACGGTCTCGGCGTCCGGGTGCTTGTGGCGCCGCGTGCCGTTGGTGGAGATCGCGAAGCGCGCGCAGTCGATCATCCCGAAGAAGTCCGGCGAGGTGTTGGCCTTCGACCCGTGATGGCAGATTTTCAGCAGATCGACCCGAAATCGCCCGCCCTCGGCCGCGGCCAGCGGGCGCAGGGCCGTCTCCAGCACCTCGGAATGGGCGTCGGCGGCAAGCAGCGCGCGCGCGCCCTCGAATTCGGCGACGAAGGCGATGGAGGCGCCGTTGGCCTCGGCGCGATCGGCGCTGTAGGGGGCGGCGGCCAGGGCCTCCACATCCGGGGGGCCGTCGAAGGATTCGAACCCCTCGTCCAGCGGGTCGTCGTCCTGATCCGGGTCGAAACTGCGGATGCCGGCCGTTTCCAGCTCCCGATCCCAGACCGGCAGCAGGTCAGCCAGCTGCCGGTCCCCCGGCGACAGCAGCCGCAGGGTCAGCCCGCCGGGCAGCGCCAGCGGCGCGGCGGCCTCGGGGCTGTTGGTGGACACCACGCCGCTGGCGAATTCGGCGTTCTGGGGCCAGTGAAAACGGGCGATGCCGCGGGCCAGTTTCTCGCCCTGCCGCGCGCCGAAGGAGTCGACCTCGACAGGGCGGTGCAGCCGCCGATGCGCGGTTTCAAGCTGCGGGCGGGCGTTGTGCCACAGCCGCCTGGGCGCGAAGACCGGCGGTTCGTCGCGCAGCATCTTCACCGCCCCGGCGATGTGATCGGCGTCGACATGGGAAATCGCCAGCAATTCGATCTCTCTCAGTCCGGCCAGCACCGGGCGCACCGCGGCCCAGGTCGATCCGCGCCCCAGATCCACGAACAGGTGGCGCAGGTCGCCGCCATGGCCCCAGGACAGCTGCACGCAATCCCCGTCCAGCGCCGGATGCATGGTCAGGCGAAAGGTCATGGCGCGGCCCCGTTCAGGCGGATGACGGTGAAAGGCTGGGTCGGGTCCACCTGCGTCGCCAGCGGAGAGACCAGGCGCAGGGTCTCGTCATCCTCCACCTGCGACAAACCCAGGGTCAGCATGCGCATGGTGGCGGCGAAATACGGCACGCCGCGCTCGACCCCGCGCCGCAGCAGCGCGCGCCCCTCGCGATGACGCCCAAGCTGCAACTTGCGGTAGCCGCAAAGAACGGCGCCGTCGGGGATGCCGGGAAACCAGGTCTCCAGATTGGCCAGCCACCTGTCCCAGGGCTGGGGCGCGCGCGTCGGCGAGGTCGCCACCAGCACGAGCGCGCCCAGCGCCGCCGTCATCGGCCCCCGGAGCTTTTCGTAAAGCGCCATCTCGGGCGGTTCGCGCGCGAACACGTCGTCGGCCAGTTCCGCGGCCTCCAGCAACCGCCCCGAGGCGATGAATTCCAGCAGCCCGCCCCAATGCCCGTCCTGCACGCTCAGCACCGTGCGCCCCGGTCGGTCCGGGTCGCCGGGGCTGGGGTTGAACCGGTCATGCAGCAGCTTCAGCCCCTCATTCCCCGCATCCGGTCGATGGCGCCCCCACCAGACCCAGGGCATCGACGCCAGGTCGCATTGCCCGTCCCGCTCCACCAGCAGCCAGCGCGGGAAACGCTCGGCCAAGTCGCGCGGCGCGGCATCGCCGCGCAGCGCCGCCACCAGCGCGCCGCTCTCGTCGTCAAGCGGCAGCCGCGGAGTCCAGAGGCAATAGGCGTCGTCATGTTGCGCCGAGGCCCAGTCGTCGATCTCCACGGCCTTCAGCGCCCCGCCCCAATAGGCGAAATCTCCGGCGCGGGCCAGGTGTTTCCAGGCCTTCTCTCCCTTTGGCGCGCGGACCCGGAAGGCGCGCGGAAACGCCATGTCCGGCGCCCCGAAGGGCTTGTCCAGGAGGCCGCCCAGGGCGTCCCGCGACGGCGAATAGATCGCCTTCCCGCCCCCCGCCGCGGGCGGCGGGGGCGCGCTCGGGTCCTGCCGCACCACCCCGGAATACTGCTGCCAGCCCAGATATTCATGGGGCGACGCCGGCAGGTCGATCACCTCGGCATGAATCTCGCCGGCGGCGATATCAAGCTCGCGCTCGATATCGGCGCCGCGCGGCATGCGGATGCTGAGCCCGTAGCGCCCCGGCGCCGGCAGATCGAACCGCGCATAGGCCTCGCCGCCGTCATCCGGCGCGCCGCCGCCGGCCACCGCGACGCTGCGGGTGGCCCGCCAGCCGCGCGTCACCGGCTTGCCGGCGGCGTCGAGCAGCTGGCGCAATTCGGCCACGGCGCCGAAATCCAGCCGCCCGTCGGCCAGCGGCTGATGCAGGATCAGGCGCAGCGCGGTCATGGCGCCAGGTCCAGGCGCACATAGGCCACCGGGCGGGTGAGGGTGCGGCGCGCCGGCTTCACGCGCGGCGGCTCGGCATCCAGCCTGGCCGAGAATTCCCAGGCCCCGGGGGCAAGTTCGAACACGCAGCAGGCCAGTTCGTCGGACTGGTCGGCGCGCCGGGACTGCGCCGCCCCGGCCTGCCCCGCCGCCGGGGCGCAATCGACCTCGGCCATGGGCCAGAACCCGGGATCGGCGATGGTGACGAAGGACCGGGTGCAGGTCGGCGCCTCGATATGGTTGAACTCGAAATTGGTCGCCTCCAGCGCGTTGGGCACGGTCTTGGCGCGCAGCGCCGGGGGCAGGCGGTATTCGATCAGTCGATCCACCGCGTTCAGGATCAGCGAGGTGGTGGCGATCCATGGCCCGGTCTGATCGTCGGGCGCCGCGAAGCGCATGGCGTCAAGGAACGAGGTCGCGAACACGCTGGGCTTGCCCGGCTGCCCGTAGGCCCGTTCGCCGGCGATGGTCGGGAACAGCACGCATTGGCGCGCCGCGCCGCGCCCGCCGGGCGGGATCGACAGCACGCGCGACCCGATATCGGGTTCGTTGCGATACAGCCCGTCGGCCCTTGTGCGGCAGCAATCCAGCAGGAACAGCTGCCTGTCGGCATTGGCGTTCTTCAGCGTGCCGCGCAGCCGGTCGAATTCCACGGCCCCGTCATAGCCGTTGTCCGGGTCGCCGAAATCCGCCAGCAGCAAAGCCGCCTTCTGCCCCAGCGAGGCCCCGTGGCCGCAGAAATAGAACACCGCCATGTTGTCGTCATGGCCCTGCAGCCGGTCGGCCCAGTGGCGCGCGGCGCGCTTGACCTGGGCGAGATCGGCCTCGGGCGGGCGCATGGCGTCGCGGTTCGGGGGGGCGTAATCCTGCGCGGTCTCCTCGGACAGGCACAGCGACAGGCTGCCCAGCGGGCAGTCGGGATTGCGGAATTCCGACAGGAACCAGTCGGCGACGGCGCGCGCCGACGCGGGCGGCGAGGACAGCTGCGCCAGATCGCCCCCGATCAGGCTTTCGCCCCGGTCGCGCCCGAAATCATAGCGCCCGACGCCGATCACGAAGACATGGGTCGCGGGGGCGGCGGCCAGCGCCTTGTTCTCGAAAACCAGCGCCTTGTCCTGCGGCATGGGCGAACCCCGCGATGTCGGATGCGCCCAGTCTAGCGCGCGCCGTCGCGCCGGTCGAGTGCGCCGCCCCGGGCCCCGCCGACCCCGCCCGCCCCGGCCCCGCCCAGCTCAGCTCAGCCCGACCCGTCGCGCCGCGCCTCGGCCCTGGCGACGTGGCGCTTGACCTCGACGAAGCTGTCGGGCGTCACGGAAATCGAATCGATGCCGCATTCCACCAGGAACTGCGCGAATTCCGGGTGGTCGCTTGGCCCTTGCCCGCACAGCCCGACCTTGGCGCCGGCCTTGCCGGCCTCGGCGATGACGTTGCCGATCATCCATTTCACCGCCGGATCCTGTTCGGAGAACAGCCCCGCCAGTTCGGCCGAATCCCGGTCCACCCCGAGCGTCAGCTGCGTGAGGTCGTTGGAGCCGATGGAAAACCCGTCGAACCTTTTGGCGAATTCGCCCGCCAGGATGACATTCGACGGGATCTCGCACATCACGTAGACCTGCAAGCCGTTCTCGCCGCGCCGCAGCCCGTTCTCGGCCATCGCCTCAAGCACCAGATCAGCCTCGGCCACGGACCGGCAGAACGGGATCATCATGATGACGTTGGAAAACCCCATGTCGTCGCGCAGCCGCCTGATCGCCCGGCATTCCATGGCGAACCCGGCCCGGTAGCGCGGCGAATAATAGCGCGAGGCCCCGCGGAACCCGATCATCGGGTTGGCCTCCTCGGGTTCGAACTGGGCGCCGCCGATCAGGTTGGCGTATTCGTTGGTCTTGAAATCGCTCATGCGCATGATCGCCGGGCGCGGGTGGGCCAGCGCCGCGATCCGCGCCAGCCCGCGCGACAGGCGGTCGACGAAATATTCGCGCTTGTCGGCATAGCCGCGAGTCAGGCGCTCGATGATCCGCCGCGCCTGCGGGTCGCGCAGGCTGTCGAACGCCGCCAGCGCCATGGGGTGGACCTTGATCTGGCTGTTGATGACGTATTCCATGCGCGCCAGCCCGACCCCGTCGGCGGGGATGCGCCACCAGCGAAACGCGGCGGCGGGGCTGGCCATGTTCAGCATCACCCTGGTCTTCGTCGCCGGGATGTCGCCCAGCGTCACGTCGCGGATTTCGACTTCGGCGTCGCCCTCGTAGACATAGCCCTCGTCGCCCTCGGCGCAGGACAGGGTGATCTCCTGTTGGTCATGCAGCACATGGGTGGCGTTTCCGGCGCCGACGATGCCGGGCAGGCCCAGTTCGCGGCTCAGGATCGCGGCGTGCGAGGTGCGCCCGCCATGATCGGTGACGATCCCCGCGGCGCGCTTCATGATCGGGGCCCAGTCCGGGTCGGTGGAGCCGGTGACAAGGATGCTCCCGTCGACGAAATCATCGATCTGCGCCGCGCTCTCGATCAGGCAGACCCGGCCCGAGACCACCGCCGCGCCGACGCTCAGCCCGGTGACCAGCGTGCGGCCCTTGCGGGTGATGCGATAGCTGCGCATCACCCCGGCATCCTTGCGCGATTGCACGGTTTCCGGGCGCGCCTGCACGATGAACATCTCGCCGGTCTCGCCGTCCCTGGCCCATTCCATGTCCATGGGGCAGCGGTAATGCGCCTCGATGGCGCAGGCCCAGCGCGCCAGCGTCAGGATCTCGTCATCTTCGAGCACGATCGCCTCGCGCTCGGCCTTCGAGGTGGGCACGTTCTTCACCGGGCGCGGGCCGTCGCGGTCATGCACCATCTTCACGGTCTTGGCGCCGCGGCGTTTCTTGACGATGGGGGTCAGCGCCGGGTCGTCGAGCAGCGGCTTGAACACCTGATATTCGTCGGGATCCACCACCCCCTGCACCACATTCTCGCCCAGCCCCCAGGCGGCGTTGATCACCGCCACCTTGTCAAAGCCGGTCTCGGTGTCGATGGAAAACATCACCCCCGAGGCCCCGATATCGGCGCGCACCATCAGTTGCACGCCGATCGACAGCGCCGCGTCCATATGGTCGAACCCCTTGAACTTGCGATAGCTTATGGCGCGATCGGTGAACAGCGAGGCGTAGCAGCGCCGGCACGCGTCCAGCAGCGCCGCCTCGCCGGTGACATTCAGGAAGGTTTCCTGCTGGCCGGCGAAGCTGGCGTCGGGCAGGTCCTCGGCGGTGGCGCTGGAGCGCACCGCCACGGCGGGGGCGGCGCGCCCCGTGCGCCGGCCCAGCTCGCGATAGGCGGCGGCGATGTCGACGGCGAGGTTTTCGGGCCAGTCGCCGCGCAGGAACGCGGCGCGGATCGCCGCCCCGGCCTCGGCCAGCGTCGCCTTGCCGCTTTCCAGGTCGTCGAGCGCCGCGCGGATGGTCGCGTCAAGCCCGTTGGCGGCGACGAAATCCCTATAGGCGTCGGCCGAGGTGGCGAAACCCGGCGGCACCCGCACCCCGGCGCTCCCCAGCGCCGCCACCATCTCGCCCAGCGAGGCGTTCTTGCCGCCGACGATCGGCACGTCGGCGCGGCGCAGGGTTTCGAACCAGAGGATGTCTTGCACTGACTGTGCCATCGGAGGTCTCCGCGGATGCGTTGCGACGCGCGCCGCCGCCCAGGGCGGAAGGGCGGCAAGGGCCGGGCGCATGGCACCATCGCGCATCCCGCCGGCGCGGGCATTGACCTCGGTCAACCCCGCCAGCCACCCACCCCGCCATCCAACCGCCCGCGCGTCAGACCAGCAGCGCCATGCCGCCGCCATACAGCATGTCCGCCGCGCCGCTCACTCGCCCGTCGCGCAGCCGGATGGCGTGCACCGAGCCGAAATCGTAGCTGTAGGGGCTGCGCGCGACTTCGTAGCCCAGTTCCTCCAGCCCGGCATGGGCGTAGCGCGGGATGCGGGCGCAGACGTCGATGCGGTCGCTGGTGGCCGAAAACCGCGGCGCCAGCACCGCCTGCTGGATCGGCATGTCGAAATCCACCACGTTCAGAATCACCTGCAGCACCCCGATGGCGATCTGCGTGCCCCCCGGCGCGCCGATGATCAGCGACGGCGCGTCGCCGTCGAACAGGATCGTCGGGCAGATCGAGGAAAACCGCGATTTCCCCGGCGCCAGCGACCCCGCATGGCCGGGGCGCGGGTCGAACACCCCCATGCAGCCATTGTACATGAAGCCCAGCCCCTCGGTGATCACCCCCGACATCATGCCCAGCGAATGGGTCATGGACACCGCCCCGCCGGCGGCGTCGAGCACGCTGATATGGGTGGTCTTCGGGGATTCCGGGATGCCGAGCCGCCGCACGTGATGGACCTCGCCGCGCGCGATCGCCGCCGCCCGCTCGCGCGCATAGGCCTTGGCGGTCAGCCGGTCCATGGGCACGTCGACGAAATCCGGATCCCCCACATGCTCGTCCTTGTCCGAGGTGGCGATCTTCATCGCCTCGGCCACCACCCGCATGTATTCGGTCGAGCCATGCCCCATGGCCGCAAGGTCGAAATTTTCGAGGATGTTGAGCATCTCCACCAGCATCACCCCGCCGCCGGGCGGATGGTTGGTGGCGAAGCGGCGGCCGCGGTATTCGCCCCATAGCGGTTCGCGCGACGTGGTGGCGTAGGTCTCCAGATCGTGGCGCGACAGCAGCCCGCCATTGGCGCGCATGTCGGCGTCGATGGCGTCGGCGATCACGCCGCGATAGAAAACCTCCGGGCCCTGATCGGCGATCATCGACAGGGTCTGGGCCATGTCCGGGTTGCGGATGACGCTGCCCAGCGGCAGCGGCGCGCCGTCATCGCCGCAATACAGCGCCCGCCCGGGCGCGGAATGGCGCAGCCGGTCGGCGACGCTGGCGCGCCCCGGCGCGTCGCGCGACACCCAGTAGTAATAGACGTCGGGGGTCAGCACGAAACCGTCCCGCGCGAAACCGATCGCCGGGGCGATCACCTCGCGCCACGCCATGGTCCCGAAACGCGAATGCGCCTCGTGAAACGCCCTGAGGCTGCCGGGCACGGTGATCGACTGGCGGCCGATGTCGTTGACCTGGCCCTCCAGCACGAAGCCGAAACCGTCATAGGTCTCGCCGATGATCAGGCGCTCCCACATCTGCGGGGTCACCGCCGCCGGGGCCTTGCCGTGGAAATCGATGAATTCATGCACTCCCCGGTCGGGCAGATACACCTGCATCGACCCGAACCCCGCCAGCCCGCACATCAGCGGGTCCACCACGGTCTGGACGAAGGCGCAGGCGATGGCGGCGTCCACCGCGTTGCCGCCCCGGCGCAGGATCACGGCCCCGGTCTCCACCGCGTCGGGCTGGGGCGCGACGATCGCCGCGCGCCGCGTCTGGTCTCCGGATCGATCCGGCATGCTTGTCTCTCCCGCTTTGCGCGTCCCTGGCCGCCGCGCGCCTCGGCCCGGGCGCAACGTCGGGCGCCGCGCCATCGAACCACGCGCCGCATTCCCGTTCATAGGCCGATGCGACCCGGAACGCATCCCTGTCGCAAGGGCGCGTCAGCGGGGCGGATCGGGATCCGCCGCTTTTCCAGCGGCGGGCCGATGCTGCGACGCATCCGCGCCGCCGCCTCCTGCGCCCAGTGGAAACCCGTGGCCTTCGACGTGCGCCCCCGCCCCGCGAAATACCGCGCCGCGCGGGTAGGTCTGGCGCCGATCCCCGGCTATGCTGCGCCTAACCCTTGCCGCTATCCCTTGGAGCAAAGCATGAAATCCAACCGCCTCGGCCAGACCGACATCATGGTCAGCGAGATCTGCCTCGGGTCCATGACCTGGGGTTCCCAGAACACTGAAACCGAGGCGCATCAACAGCTTGACTACGCTGTCGGCGAGGGTGTGACCTTCATCGACACGGCGGAAATGTATCCGACCACCCCGCGCCAGCGCGAAACCATCGGCCTCACCGAAAAGCTGATCGGCTCCTGGCTCGGGCCCCGCGCCGATCGCGGCGCCCTGACCATCGCCACGAAAATCACCGGCGAGGGCAACAAGGACATCCGCGACGGGCGCCGCGTCACCGGCGCCATGCTGCGCGAGGCGCTGGAGGCGAGCCTGCAGCGCCTGCGCACCGAATTCGTGGACCTCTACCAGCTGCACTGGCCCAATCGAGGCTCCTATCATTTCCGAAAATACTGGACCTTCGATCCGCGCGACATGGTCCCCGGCGACATGGATCAGGAAATCGCCGACATCCTCGGCGAGGTGTCGCTGCTGCAGGCCGAAGGCAAGCTGCGCGCCTTCGGCCTGTCCAACGAAAGCGCCTGGGGCGCCATGCGGTTTCTCGAGGCCAGCCGCCGGCACGGCCTGCCGCGCATCGTCTCGATACAGAACGAATACAGCCTGATCTGCCGCATCTACGACCTCGACATGGCCGAGATCAGCGTCCGCGAACAGGTCGGCCTGATGGCCTATTCGCCGCTGGCGGCGGGGGGCCTGTCGGGCAAGTATCTGGGCGGCGACACGCCCGCGGGGTCGCGCCGCGCCTTGCAGCCCGACCTCAACGGGCGCTATGTGGACCAGGCCCGGCGCGCGATCGCGGCCTATGACGGGGTGGCGCGCAAGCACGGGCTGAACCTGGCGCAGATGGCCATCGCCTTCTGCCTCTCCCGCCCCTTCATGATGAGCGCCATCATCGGCGCCACCTCCATGGACCAGCTCAGGACCAACATCGCCGCCAAGGACCTGACGCTGTCCGACGAGGTCCTGGCCGACATCCAGGCGATCTATCGGGACGCGCCCCGCCCCATGTGATCGGGCCGACGCGACATGCGAAACCCGCGCCGAAACCGCCCGGGAACCGCCATTGATGATGGGGATGGTACGCCCTACGGGATTCGAACCCGTGTTACCGCCGTGAAAGGGCGGCGTCCTAACCACTAGACGAAGGGCGCAGCGGGGGCCTTCATACTGGCGGTCCGGGCTGGTTGCAAGATGGATTCTTCGCCGCCCGCCCGCGCGGTTCCCGCCGCGTCGCACCCGCCGCGCAACGCCGGTTTCAAACCGGCGCGGCGGCGTCCTCGACGCGCAGCTTGACCTTGCGCCGCCCGCCCCAGTCGTCGATCTCCAGCCGCCCGGCGACATGCACGGGCGCCCCGGCGCGGGTGGACAGGAATTCGCCCAGCGGCCCCTCGAAGGCGCGAAACGCGATGGCGTCGAGCCGCGCCCCCCCCGAACCCCGCAAGGTCAGGCGCAGATGGCTCTCGCCGGCGGGCTTGGCGAAGGCCACCTCCACCGCGGGCAGGACGAAGCGCGGCGCCGGGGCGCCCTGGCCATAGGGGCCGGCGGCGTCCAGCGCCTCGACCAGCTCCAGGCTCGCCGCCCCCGGCGCCAGCGCCCCGTCGATGCGCAATTCCCGCGCCCCGACCGCGCCCGCGCCCTGACGCGCCAGCAATGCGCCCAGCCGCGCCATGGCCGGCTCAAGCTTCGCCGTCTCCACCGTCAGCCCCGCCGCCATGGGATGCCCGCCGCCCTTCGCCAGCAGCCCTTCGCGCACCAGCGCCGCCACCGCCGCGCCCAGATCCGCCGGGGCCACCGATCGCCCGGACCCGGTCCCGATCGCGCCCGACAGCCCGATGACCACGGCCGGGCGGTTGAATTTTTCCTTCAGGCGCGAGGCGACGATGCCGACCACCCCCGGATGCCAGCCCTCGCCCGCCGCCCAGACCAGCGGCCCATCGACGCCGCGCGATTCCGCCTGCGCGATCGCGGCGGCCTGCACCCCGGCCTCGACCTCGCGCCGCTCGGCGTTCAGCCTTTCAAGCTTTTCCGCCAGCGCCGCCGCCTCGTGCGGATCCTCGGTCAGCAGCAGCCGCGCCCCGAGATCCGAGGCCCCCACCCGCCCGCCGGCATTGATGCGCGGCCCCAGCACGAACCCCAGATGATAGGCGGCGGGGGTCGAAGACAGCCGCGCCGCGTCGGCCAGCGCCGCCAGCCCGGGGCGTTCGCGCCGCGCCATCACCGCCAGCCCCTGGCGCACCAGCGCCCGGTTGAACCCGATCAGCGGGGCCACGTCGGCCACCGTCGCCAGCGCCGCCAGATCCAGCATCGCCATCAGGTCCGGGGTTTTCGCGCCCGCCTGCCGCAGCAGCCGGTTGGTCGCGATCAGCAGCAAGAACACCACCGCGGCGGCGCAGAGATGCCCCAGATCGTTGTTCTCGTCCTGCCGGTTGGGGTTCACCACGGCATGGGCGGGGGGCAGGGTCTCGCCGCCCAGATGGTGGTCGATGACCATCACCTCGGCCCCCTTCGCCGCCGCCGCCGCGATCGGATCGAAGCTGAGCGTGCCGCAATCGAGGCACAGGATCAGGTCGTGATCGCCCGCCAGCTTCTCCATGGCCGGGACATTCGGGCCGTAGCCTTCCCCGATGCGGTCGGGGATGTAGAGCGTCCCTTTCGTCCCCACCGCCCGCAGCCAGCCCAGCGCCATCGCCGAGGACGCCGCGCCGTCCACGTCGTAATCGCCGAACACCGCCACCCTTTCGCCCCGGGTCACGGCGCCTGCCAGGCGTTCCGCCGCCCTGTCCATGTCGCGCAGCTGCGACGGGTTCGGGGTGAGCTCGCGCAGCGTCGGCTTCAGATAGGCCGCCGCCTCGTCCGGCCCGACGCCCCGCGCCGCCAGCACCCGCCCGGCCAGTTCGGGCAGCTGCGCGCGCTGTGCGACGGCAAGCCCCAGACGTTCGATCTCGGGATCCGGGCCGACCCAGCGCCGACCGGAGACCGAGGCCTCCACGGATAAAAATGCATCAGACATGGGGCCCCTGTTACCCCGGCGCGGCGATGGATGCATCTTGAACTTGACCTCGCTTGATATATCCTGTTCTGCGATGACGTCGGTCCCGCCGGGAATCGGCGTCAAATGCATTCCGCCCGAACCCGCGTTCGGGCCCGGCGCCCGCCATCCGGGCCCGGAATCCACCGCTTGAACAGCAGAAGGACGCGAGAGCCATAGCCCGCAGACCGCACAACGCCCCCCCCACCCGTGACACGGGTCCCCGCGTGAACCACAAGATTCGCGAATCGGAAATCCGCCTGATCGACCATGACGGCGAAAATCGCGGCGTGCAGACGCCCGAAGACGCGATCCGCATGGCCGAGGATGTGGGGCTCGACCTCGTGGAGATCTCGCCCAACGCCAGGCCGCCGGTCTGCAAGATCATGGATTTCGGCAAGTTCAAATACGAACAGCAGAAAAAGGCGAACGAGGCGAAAAAGAAGCAAAAGGTCATCGAAATCAAGGAGGTCAAGTTCCGCCCGAACATCGACGACCATGATTACGACGTGAAGATGCGCAACGTGACCCGGTTTCTCGAAGATGGCGACAAGGTCAAGGTGACGCTGCGGTTTCGCGGCCGCGAGATGGCGCATCAGGAACTGGGCCGCGAATTGCTGAAGAGGATCGCCGGCGACACCACCGAACTGGGCAAGGTCGAATCCATGCCCAAGATGGAAGGCCGGCAGATGATCATGGTGATCGGACCGCTGCGCAACTGACCCGCCGCGCGGGTCCGGCCCGCCGGGGTCTTGTCGGCGTGGTTGGCGGGCTGTGGTTGTCGCGCCGGGGCCGCCACGCAACAGATCGACCCTGCAAAAAGGGCCGTCCGAATCGGGCGGCCCTTTTTGCGTGGCGCTCGCCTTTGCGCGGCGCCGGCGCTAGCATCCGCGCCATGTCCCATGATCCGCGCCGCTCCCGCCCCAGATATCGCGACGATCAGGCGGCGAGGCTCTGCGCCCCCGCCGCCGAACGCAACGCCGCCCCGATCGCCCGCGCGCTGGCCCGGCTGCTGGCCGGGGGCGCCCCGGCCCAGACCCCGACCCCGGCCCCGACCCCGACCCCGGCCCAGACCCCGGCCCAGACCCCGGCCCCGGCCCCGAATGCCGGGACCGTGATCGAGATCGGGGCCGGGACCGGGCAGCACGCCGTCGCCTGCGCCGCCGCCCTGCCGCATCTGGTCTGGCGGCCCACCGACCCCGACCCGCTGCATCTGGGCTCGATCGACGCCTGGGCCGCCGAGGCCGCCCTGCCCAACCTGCGCCGGGCGCTGCGCATCGACGCCGCCGCCGACTGGGGCGGGGATCCGGCGCTGGCCGACGCCCGCCCGGCCCGCGCCGTGTTCAGCGCCAACGTCATCCACATCGCGCCCTGGGCGGTGGCGCGCGGCATCGTCGCCGGGGCGGGCGCGTCGCTCGCCCCCGGCGGGGCGCTGCTGCTTTACGGCCCGTTCCTCGACCATGGCGCGACCACGCCGGGCAACCGCGAGTTCGACGCCATGCTGCGCGGGCGCAATCCGGATTGGGGCCTGCGCGACATCGCCGAGCTGACCGCGCTGGCCGCGACCGCCGGCCTCGCCGCCCCCGACCGCGTCGCCATGCCCGCCAACAACCTGATCCTGGCGTTCCGCAAGACCTGACCGCCGCGCGCCCTCCCCCCCCGGCCGCAAGAGCTTGCTGCGCCGGGTCCTCGGCGCTAGCCTTCCCGCCATGACACAGGACCTGACCAAGCTGGAGGCCAGCCTGCGCAGCTGGCACGACATGGGCGGCCAGCCCGCCGGCGGCATCGACCGCGCCGAACATGACTACGCGCTGTGGGAAAAGCGCGTCGATGCGCTGATGGTGATCGCCACCGGCAAGGGGCTGTTCACCGTCGACGGGCTGCGCCGGGTGATCGAGGACATGGGCGAACGGAATTTCGCCGCCCTCACCTATTACGAACGCTGGATCCTCTCGGTGAACCGCAACCTCATCGAGGCCGGCGCCTATGACGCCGCCGAACTCTCCGCCAAGCTCGCCGAGATCCGCGCCCGGGGCGAAACCTACGGCGCATGTTCGCTGGAACGCGCCGATGGCTGACCCCCCCGCCCCGTCGGCAGGCGCCCGGGTGCGGGTGCGCGCCTGGACCCCGCCGGGGCTGCATGTGCGCACGCCCTGGTATCTGCGCGGCAAGACCGGCGAGATCGAACGCGAACTCGGCGAATTCGGCAATCCCGAACAGCTCGCCTACGGGGTGCCGGCGCGCAAGCTGCCGCTGCTCAGGGTGCGCTTCACCATGGCCGAGATCTGGGGCCCCCGCGCCGAAAACCCCGAGGACACCATCGACGCCGAGCTCTTCGCCCACTGGCTGGAGCCCGCCCCGCAGGAGCCCGCCTGATGCCCCACGACCACCCCCGCGACCACCCGCGTCTCAGCCCCTCGGGCCACCCCTACCGCAAGGATCAGGACGCGCCGCTGACCGAGTCCCAGGCGCTGGAGATCGCGGTGCGCGAATTGCTGATCGAAAAGGGCGTGACCTCGGCCGCCGATATCTCCGCAACCATCGCCCGCATGGACGCGCGCAGTCCCGCCGCCGGGGCCGCGGTGGTGGCCCGCGCCTGGAGCGACCCGGATTTCCACGACCGGCTGATGACCGACGCCGCCGCCGCCTCGCTGGAAATGGGCTGCGACGTGGACGCGCTGAAGCTGATCGCTGTGCAGAACGACGCGACCACCCATAACGTGGTGGTCTGCACGCTGTGCTCCTGCTACCCGCGCAACCTGCTGGGCCTGCCGCCGGATTGGTACAAGCAGCGCGCCTACCGATCCCGCGTGGTGGTCGAGCCGCGCAAGGTGCTGGCCGAATTCGGCCTCGACCTGCCCGACGAGGTGACCGTGCGGGTGCATGATTCCACCGCCGACATGCGCTACGTGGTGATCCCGGCCCGACCCGAGGGCACGGCGGGCTGGACCCGCGACCAGCTCGCCGCCATCGTCACCCGCGACTGCATGATCGGCGTCGCCGTGCCCAGGGCGACGCCGGCCGGGGCCTGAACCGGCGCGACCACCGGCGGCCCGCCGCGGGCGCGCTTGCGGTCACGGGCGCCGGGTTCTAAATCTGGGTCCGGGCGCGCCGCCGCGCGCCCCGCCCCCAATCGCCGGATCGCCCGCATGCCTCGCCCGACCCGCAGCTACAGCCTTGGCCGCCGCATGGGCTTCGCGGCCGAAATCGGCGTCGCGCGGGCGATCCTGGCGGCGACCGCGTGGATGCCCGACGCGCGGATCTTCGACCTGGCGGCGCGGATCGGCGCGGCGCTGGCGGCGCGCCTGCCCATGGCGCGGCGGCGGATCCTCGGCAATCTCGACCTGGCGCGCCCGGACATGGACGCCGCGTCGCGCCATCGCATCTGTCGCGCGGTCGGGGCCAATTTCGCCCGCACCTGCATGGAATACACCCGGCTGAAGGCCATCGCCGCGACGCCGGGACTGATGGACGTGACCGGCGCCGAGCACCTGCAAGCCGCGATCGCCGCCGGGCGCGGCGCGGTGCTGGTCAGCGCCCATTACGGCAACTGGGAATTCGTGCGCCTGGCGGCGCGCGACCTCGGCGCGCCCTCGGCGATCATCTACCGCGCCTTCAACAATCCGCGCTTTGACGCCATGGCGATGGAATTGATCGCCCATGGCGGGACCCCGGTGCTGCACAAGGGGCGCAGGGGGGCGCGGGCGCTGCTGCGCCACGTGGCCGGGGGCGGGGCGGCGATGATCCTCATCGACCAGCGCCAGACCGGCTCGCCGCTGATCCCCTTCCTGGGGCGCGAGGCCGAGACCGCCACGGCCGCCGCCGAACTGGCGCTGCGCTTCGGCGCGGCGCTGATCCCGGCGCGGGCGCGGCGGCTGCCGGACGGGCGGCGCTTTGACGTGCGGTTCGAAGCGCCGGTGCCCCATGGCGACCCGCTGGCGATGACCCGGGCGCTCAACGACCGCATCTCCGCCTGGATCGACGAGGATCCGGGGCAGTGGTTCTGGCTGCATCGCCGCTGGAAGCTGCGCGCCCGCGGCAGGCGCATTCGCGCAGCAGGGGCCGGGGCCGAAAACGGGGTTGCAAACGACACGGGAAAAGGGGCGGGGACAAGGCCAGAGGCCGACGCGCCCTAGACCTGCCGGGGGCGGCGTCGGGGCAAATTAGAACTCGATCTTGCCGGCGGCGACGATGGGGCCGCCCTTGCCGTCCTGCAGGATCACCGCGATGCCCTTGGCGCCCTCGGGGATCGGGGCGCTGAAGCGCACCTCGTCCTCGCCGTCCCAGATCCCGAGCCGCATCCAGCTGCGCACCACATTGGTCGATTGGATCACCCGCCCGGCGTTCTCGCCGCTGGCGATCTTCAGCGGCGGCGGGGTTTCATAGCTGACCGCCCAGATCAGGCAGGGGCCGGGGGCCGGGCCGCGCGGGGTGATGCGGGCCTCGATCTTCATGTCGCCCACCGTCTTGAGCGTCACCTCGGCCACCGCCGGGCGCGCCGCGGCGCGGCGCATGGCGGCGGCGACCTGCTCGCGGCGGCTGCCGACCACGCGTTCGACGCCCTGAATGACCATCTGCGGCGTGTAGACCGATCGCGCCCCCGCCATGTCGCGGTAATCGAGCTGGCGGCGGGTGAATTCCCGGCGCGCATAGACGTCGCGCCAGCCGAGATAATCCCAGTAATCCACATGCAGCGCCAGCGCGATCACGTCGGGGCGCGCCGCCAGTTCGCCCAGAAACGCGTCCGCCGGCGGGCAGGCCGAACAGCCCTGACTGGTGTAAAGCTCCACCACCACCGGCTGCTGCGCCGCCGCCGGGGTTGCGACATGGCTGAAAACGACGGCGGCCATCGCCAGGACAATGCGATCGAACATGAGCTTCCCGCGGTTGCGGGCCGCGCGGGCCCGCTTGTGTCTTTGCCGGTCCCGGGGGGCGTCCCCCGAAAAACGCCTTGGAATCCAGACCTCGCCGCCCGGGCGAAATACTGGAGTCGCCCGTCGAAACCCGACCCGGATTCGCTTGGATCAGAGCCTAGTCCGCCGCCGGCGCACAAACGAGTCAAGCTTGCGCGATCACCCGGCGCCCGCTGCGCGAGGATTGTCAAGCGAATGACGGCAAGCCGGCGCGCCGGCCTCACGACGCGGGGCTCATGGCGCGGGGCTCATGGCGCGGGGCGCATGATGCGGGCTCACCAGCGGCGGGATTCGGCGAACCAGCGCGCCGCCCCTTCGCCGAATTCCATGCGCAGCCCCTCTTCCTCGCCCAGAATGAAGCGCCGGGTGATGATCAGCGGGAACAGCGCCACCGGGATCAACGCGCTCAGCGCCCCGAGCCACAGCGCCCAGCCCAGCAGCGCCAGCGCCAGGCCGGTGTAGATCGGGTTGCGGTTGATGCGGTAGGGGCCTTCGGTGATCAGCGCCCGGGCCTTGCGGCGGGGTTCGATCGGGGTGCGGCGGCGCCAGAACCACCAGGCCGACCACGCCACCATCAGAAAGCCCAGCGCGCCCAGCAATTCCCCCGCCGCGTCCAGCGCCTCGCCGAATGCGCCGTCCAGCGCGCCGCCGACGCGCCACAGCGGCAGCCAGCGGGCCAGCATCCACGCCGCCAGCGCGCACAGCGCCAGCCACACCGGGGGAATGTCCAGCCGTTTCATGTCCTTGCCTCCGCCAGAGCCGCTTTGGTGACGTCCGGGGGGGCGGACCGGGCCGGTCCTATGCAGGTTTGCGCAATGCGCGATCACGCGGCGTCGGGGCGATCAGACCCCGGCCCGGATCGCCCCGGCGGCCGGCTCAGTGCAGAACCAGCTCATGTCCCACATAGCGGAAGTCGCGCGGCCCGATCAAGCGATCATGGCAGAGCCGGATCGAATGCAGCGGCCCGTCAAGCTCGCGCACCCAGAAATCCAGGAACTTGCGCAATCGCGGAAACCGCGGCGCCATGTCGAAATCCTGCCAGAGAAATATCTGCAGCAGGCCCTGCGCGTCGGGCATGTGATAGGTGATTTCAGCCGTGGCCAGCGCATAGCCATCAAGCTGTCGCCGAAAGGCCGGGTCGGTTCTGGTCATGTCATTGCTGTCCGTGTCATCGTCGCGGACTTGCGCAGATCCCGCCGCGGCGCGCGTCTCAGCGCGGTCACGGCGGCGCGGTGCATTCATATAGCCATAAAATGGTTAATGAAATCAACGGCCCTCGCGCAGACATGCGCGAAATTGATGAATGCGCCGCCTCAGTCGAAGATCGACAGGTCCAGGGCCAGCATCTCGCCCATCCACACGCCGCCGTCGCGGTGGTCGCGCAGATGATCCCCGGTGTCGGGGTGGGAAAACACCGTCAGCCCGGCGCGATTGAGCGCCAGATACGGCAGCAGCGCCGCAAACTGATCGGGCGAGCAGCCAAGCTGGCAGCTCCAGCGCGGATGCGGCCCGACGCATTTTTCATGCACCCGCCCCATCACCACGCCGAACCGGTCGCGCGCCGCTTCGCACAGCGCCCGCGCCCGCGCCACGCTCCCCTCGTCGAAATACACATGGGCGTGCCAGCCCCTGATCTGCGATGCATCGATCATCATCCGCTCCCTTGCTCCAGTGCCGTCAAAATGGCGACGGGCCGCCCCCGAAGGAAGCGGCCCGCCCGGAAACAGTCTGTCACCGTCGCGTCAGTCGGCGCGCGCAAGGTTGCGCAGCACGTAATGCAGCACCCCGCCATTCTCGACGTATTCGATCTCCACCTCGGTGTCGATCCGGCACAGCAGCTCGATGACCTTCTGCGATCCATCGGCGCAGCCGATCGTCGCCCGGACCTTGGACAGCGGCTTCAGATCGCCCGCAAGCCCCTCGATCGACACGGTTTCCTTGCCGGTCAGTCCCAGCGACTTGCGGTTGTCCCCGCCGGTGAACTCGAACGGGATCACCCCCATGCCCACCAGGTTGGAGCGGTGGATGCGTTCGAAGCTTTCGGCGATCACCGCCTTCACCCCAAGCAGCGCCGTGCCCTTGGCCGCCCAGTCGCGCGACGACCCGGCGCCGTATTGTTCGCCCGCGAAGATCACCAGCGGCACGCCGTCCGCCTGAAAAGCCATGGCCGCGTCAAAAATCGAGACCTGCGCCCCGTCCGGCCCTCTGGTCCAGCCGCCCTCGACCCCGTCCAGCATCTCGTTGCGAATGCGGATATTGGCGAATGTGCCGCGCATCATCACTTCGTGATTGCCGCGCCGGGACCCGTAGGAGTTGAAATCGCGCTGCGCCACCTGATGCTCGGTCAGATACCGGCCGGCGGGGTGATCCGGCTTGAACGACCCGGCGGGCGAGATGTGATCCGTGGTCACCATGTCCCCCAGCACCGCCAGGATCCGGGCGTTCTCGATGTCCGAAATCACCCCCGGCTCGGGGCTCATGCCCTGAAAATACGGCGGGTTGCGCACATAGGTGCTGTCCGGCGGCCAGTCATAGGTCAGGCTGTCGGTGGTCTCCACCGCCCGCCATTTCTCGTCGCCCTTGAACACATCGGCGTATTTCGATTGGAACGCCTCGCGGGTGACGGTCTTTTCAACCAGATCGGCGATTTCCTTGCTGGTCGGCCAGATGTCCTTCAGGAACACGTCATTGCCGTCCCGGTCCCGCCCCAGCGGGTCCCGGGTCAGGTCCGCATTCATGTCCCCGGCCAGCGCGTAGGCCACCACCAGCGGCGGCGAGGCGAGATAATTCGCCCGCACGTCGGGCGAGATCCGGCCCTCGAAATTGCGGTTGCCCGACAGCACCGAGACCGCCACCAGGTCGCCCTCGGCGATGGCCTTGCTCAGTTCCGGCGCGATCGGCCCGGAATTGCCGATGCAGGTGGTGCAGCCATAGCCCACCAGATTGAACCCGATGGCGTCCAGATCCTCCTGCAGGCCGGCGGCCTCCAGATATTCCGACACCACCTGCGACCCCGGCGCCAGCGAGGTCTTGACCCAGGGCTTGCGATTCAGCCCCAGCGCCCGGGCCTTGCGCGCCACCAGCCCGGCGCCGATCATCACATAGGGGTTGGAGGTGTTGGTGCATGAGGTGATCGAGGCGATCACCACCTTGCCCGACGCCATGTCGAAATCCCGCCCTTCGACCGGAACCCGCTTGTCCAGCGGGCGCTTGAAGGCGGTCTCCATCTGCCCGGCGAAGGCGCGCGCGGCGTGGTCCAGCGCCACGTAATCCTGCGGCCGCTTGGGGCCGGAGATCGCCGGCACGATGGTCCCCATGTCCAGGCTCAGCGTGTCGGTGTAGATCGGATCGTAATCATCGCCGCGCCACAGCCCGTTGGCTTTCGCATAGGCCTCGACCAGCGCGATGCGGTCCTCGTCGCGCCCGGACACCCGCAGATAGCGCAGCGTCTCGTCATCCACCGGGAAGAACCCGCAGGTGGCGCCGTATTCGGGGGCCATGTTGGCGATGGTGGCGCGATCGGCCAGCGGCAGATGGTCGAGCCCCTCGCCGTAAAATTCCACGAACTTGCCGACCACGCCTTTCTCGCGCAGCATGGCCACCACCTTCAGCACCAGATCGGTGGCGGTGGATCCCTCGACCATGGCGCCGGTCAGCCTGAAACCCACCACCTCCGGGATCAGCATGGAGATCGGCTGCCCCAGCATCGCCGCCTCGGCCTCGATGCCGCCCACGCCCCAGCCGAGGATCGCGAGGCCATTGACCATCGTCGTGTGGCTGTCGGTGCCCACCAGCGTGTCGGGATAGGCGATCTCGGCCCCGCTCTGGTCGGTGTCGGTCCAGACCGTCTGGCCCAGATATTCCAGATTCACCTGATGGCAGATGCCGGTGCCCGGCGGCACCACGCGGAAATTGTCAAACGCCGACTGGCCCCATTTCAGGAAGGTGTAGCGTTCGATGTTGCGTTCGTATTCGCGTTCGACATTGACCTTGAAGGCGCGCGGGGTGCCGAATTCGTCGATCATCACCGAATGGTCGATGACCAGGTCCACCGGGTTCAGCGGGTTGATCTTTTCCGGGTCGCCGCCAAGGCTGACCATGGCGTCGCGCATGGCCGCCAGATCCACCACCGCCGGGACGCCGGTGAAATCCTGCATCAGCACCCTTGCCGGGCGATAGGCGATCTCGCGCGGGTTGCGCCCGCCCTTCGCGCCCCATTCGCCGAACGCCCGGATGTCGTCGAGCGAGACGGTCTTGCCGTCCTCGAAGCGCAGCATGTTCTCCAGCACCACCTTCAGCACGGCCGGCAGGCGGGAAAACCGGCCAAGCCCCGCGGCCTCGGCGGCGGGGATCGAGTAATAGGCGACGGTCTTGCCGCCCGCGCTCAGCTCGCGGCGGGCATTGGCGGAGTCGGTTCCTACGGTGATTGGCACGTCTGTCTCCCCTTGACGTTGCGGCGGAGCGCCGACCCTGTGGGTCCGGTGGCGCCCGGCTCGGGTTCTACAGGCAATGTGATGGCGCCTCAATACGCGCGAATCTCTATGTGTGCAAGTGTATACATTCAGGGAGAGGCATTTGAGATCCGCCAGTCGCCAGATTGCTTGATCCGTATAATGAAATGATTTCATATACATGATATGATGATCGAAGGTGATCGCCCCGCCCGGACGGCCCCGCGCCCGAGTCCGCGACCAGTCGTCGCCGGGCCTGAAATACTCCGCCCGGCCCGCGACGCGGCGCTTTCGCCCGGCCCGCGGGGCGGCTAAGAGGGTCGCCATGAACCGCCCCGCCAAACCCGCGACGAAACCCGCGACGAAACCCGCGGAAACCCGCGCGGAAAAACTGACGGTCACCGATCTGGCCTGCCGCCGCGCCGGCCGCCTGGTTTTCCGCGGCGTCTCCTTCACGGTCGAACCCGGGCAGGCGGCGGTGCTGCGCGGGCCCAACGGATCGGGGAAATCCTCGCTGATCCGGGTGCTTGCGGGGCTGACCCCGCCGCTGGCCGGCGCGGCGACGCTGGGGGATCTGTCCCTGACCCGCGACGGCGAGGCCTGGCGCGAACGCATCGCCCTGGCCGGCCATCTCGACGCGGTGAAACCGGTGCTGTCGGTGCGCGGCAACCTGGAAACCTGGGCGGCGCTCTACGGCCAGCCCGCCGCGCGGGTCGATGCGGCGCTGGATCGGTTCGAACTCACCGATCTTGCCGAGGATCCGGCGCATTACTGCTCCGCCGGCCAGAAACGCCGGCTGGGGCTGGCCCGCCTGCTGGTCACCGGCCGCCCGGTCTGGCTGCTCGACGAACCCACCGTGTCGCTCGACGCCCGCAACGCCGCGATCTTCGCGCAGGCGGTCGCCGATCACTGCGCTGGCGGCGGCGCGGCGCTGGCCGCCACCCATATCGATCTCGGCCTGCTCGACGGCCCGGTCATCCGGATGACCGATTTCTCGCGCCCCGCCGCCGCCGCGCCGCCCGCCGGCGACCCCACCGACGATCCGTTTCTCAGCGAGGGCTGGCAATGACCCTGTTCCTTGCTCTTGTGCGCCGCGACACGGTGCTGGCCATGCGCATCGGCGGCGGCGGGCTGCTCGGCGTGACCTTCTTCCTGATCGCCGTGCTGCTGATTCCTCTCGGCGTCGGCCCCGAGGGCGACGGCCTGGCGCGGATCGCCGGCGGCGTGCTCTGGGTGGCGGCGCTGCTGGCCTGCCTGCTGTCGCTGGACCGGCTGTTCCAGGCCGATCTCGAGGACGGATCGCTGGAGCAGATCGCCCTGTCGCCCCTGCCGCTGGAGGCCACGATCATCGCCAAGGCGCTGGCCCACTGGCTGACCACCGCGCTGCCCCTGATCGCCGCCGCGCCGGTGCTCGCCATGATGCTGCACCTGCCCGACCCGGCCTATGGCGCGCTGGTTCTCAGCCTGCTGATCGGCGCCCCGGCGCTGAGCATGATCGGGGCCATCGGCGCGGCCCTGACCGTGGGCGTGCGCCGCGGCGGGCTGCTGCTCTCGGTGCTGGTGCTGCCGCTCTACACCCCGACGCTGATCTTCGGCGCCCAGGCGGTGGACCGCGCCGCCCTCGGCCTGCCCACCGGCCCGCCGCTGCTGTTTCTGGGCGCGGTGACCCTGCTGTCGCTGGGCGTCGCGCCTTTCGCCGCCGCCGCCGCGCTGCGCATCAACCTGCGCTGATCCCGATGGGCGACCCGGGCCGCATCGCCTCTGGTGAAATCCGCCGTGCTCCGGGGCATGTTGGCGCTGATCCCGGCGATGATCGCCGTCGGCGCCTCTGGCTCGGCCATGGGCGGCAAATGGAACCCCCCGAAATCCTGCGCAAGAAGCGCCGCATGAAGATCATCGCGGCCAACGGCGTGCTGTTGCTGCCGCCCTCGGCGGCGTTTCTCGATGCGCGCGCCGGCGCCGGCGCTGGAACGGGCGGCGGGGGCGGCCGATTTCACCCTGCTGGCGCTCAACATGAAGGTCGGCCTCGCCCTGTCCCGCCGCAAACGCCGCCGCGTCTGACAGGCGGGCGGTTTCCTTTCTCGCCGCGACGGGCTACACGGCCCGCACGCGCCGCCGCGCGTCACGACAACCCCATGCAGGAGATCAGGGGAGATGGGCTATCGGATCGCCGTCGTCGGCGCCACGGGCAACGTGGGCCGCGAGATGCTGAACATTCTGGCCGAGCTGGAATTCCCCGTGGACGAGATCGTGGCGCTGGCGTCGCGCAGATCCCTCGGGACCGAATGCGGCTTTGGCGACAGGACCCTGAAAGCCCGGGATCTCGACGCCTTCGATTTCACTGGCTGGGACATGGCCCTGTTCGCCATCGGATCGGACGCCACGAAAACCTACGCCCCGCGCGCCGCGAAAGCCGGCTGCGTGGTGATCGACAACTCCTCGCTCTACCGCTACGACTCGGCCGTGCCGCTGATCGTGCCCGAGGTCAACCCCGACGCGGTCATGGGCTACGCCAACAAGAACATCATCGCCAACCCCAACTGCTCCACCGCGCAGATGGTGGTGGCGCTGAAGCCCCTGCATGACCGCGCCACCGTCAAGCGCGTGGTGGTCAGCACCTACCAGTCGGTCTCGGGCTCCGGCAAGGCGGGGATGGACGAACTCTGGCTTCAGACCAAGGGCATGTACGTCCCCGGGCAGGAGGTCGCGCCAAAGGTCTACCCCAAGCAGATCGCCTTCAACGTGATCCCCCATATCGACATGTTCATGGAGGACGGGGTCACCAGGGAGGAATGGAAGATGGTCGCCGAGACCAAGAAGATCGTCGACCCGGCGATCAAGGTCACCGCCACCTGCGTGCGCGTGCCGGTGATGGTCGGCCATGCCGAGGCGCTCAACATCGAATTCGAGGACCATCTCGACGAGGACGAGGCCCGCGAGATCCTGCGCCAGGCCCCCGGCGTCCTCGTCGTCGACAAGCGCGAGGACGGCGGCTACATCACCCCCGTCGACTGCGTCGGCGACTACGCCACCTATGTCAGCCGCATTCGCCAGGACCCCACCATCGACAACGGCCTGAACCTGTGGTGCGTCTCCGACAATCTGCGCAAGGGCGCGGCGCTGAACGCGGTGCAGATCGCGCAACTGCTGGGCCGCCGCGTGCTGAAGAAGGGATCTTGAGCCCGGGGGCGCCGCCGCGCCCGGCATTCGCTGTTCAAGCGCCGTGCGGACGTTCCGTGAAGATGTTGATTCCGGCGTCGCCCGGGGGCGCGCTCCGGTCAGGCCCTGCGCGCCCTGATCCGCATTCATGAACGCCTGCGTCCCATATCCGGCGATGACCGATACGGCGACGA
>NZ_JBWOMN010000076.1:0-21781 GCF_056449545.1 Oceanicella sp.
TGGTCCTGCCGGTGCATGCCGAACACGCAAAGCCCGCGCGCCTCGGCGGCCTCCAGCAGCGCTTCGATTCGATCAGCGGCCTGGCGCGAACAATCGGCGGTCAGGCGCAGCCCGTCGTCGAATTTGCGGAAATCCGAATTCTGCGCCAGCACCCGGCGATAGCGCGCCGGGTCCAGCCCCCCGGCGCTGAACCCGGTCTGAAACAGCAGCCAGCCGATCAGCGCCTCGCGCCGGATCGGCTTCAGCGCCGCCGCGGCGCCGCCCGCGCCCCTCGCCGCGCCGGCCTCCAGCCGCAACGCGGCGCGCGACAGCGTGGCGCGCAGCCCCTTGCCCGCCGCCGGGTTTTCGCTGCGATCCTCGCGCGCCAGGATCGCCAGCACCTCGCGGGTCAGCGCCGCGAAGGCCGCATCATCCGCCGCGCCGCGCCCCTGATCGACGATCAGCGACAGGATCAGCCCGTGGCGCGCCTTCATCGGCGCCCAGCGGCAGGACAGCCCGGCCAGATCGGCGCGCGCCCCCGCATCCGCCTCGGCCAGCAATCCGCGCCCGGCCTTCATTTCATCCGTGGCCCAGCGCGCGCCGCCGCCCGCGAACATGGCAAAGCTCACATGCGGCGAGGGCCGGTGGCGGGCGATGCTCAGTTCATGCCCCGCGGCGCGGATCGCGGCGACCTCGAACGCCGCCACCCGCAGATCCAGCGCCAGTTCCTCGCGGGCCCAGACCCGCACCGCCGCCAGCGCGGCCGTCAGCGCCGCGCTCCGCCCGGGCGGGGCCGCCAGCGTTGCGCCGTCGCCGCCGAAGGCGAAGGGGAACGAGCGCCGCCCCAGCGCGTTGGTCGCCGCCGCGATCACCGCCGCGCCGGCCATGTTGACCTGCTTGTAGCGCCCCTCGGCCACCGCCTGCGTCGAATGCACCACGTCGGCGGTCATGGTCACCCAGTCATCGGGGGCCGGGTGATACCGTGCCGGGTCGCCGACCTCGGCGAAATCGTCGAACGGCGCGATGGCGTCATAGAAGGCGAAATCCGCGTCGTCGCGGGCGGGTTCGGTCATCGGGGAAATTTCATCTGAACCCGGGCGCTCCCGTCTCGATGGAGGTTGATGCGGAACCGGGCCCTGAATCGGCGGGTTTGAATTGGCGGGCCCGGACTCGGCGGGTCTTGAATCGGCGGGAGGGCTGAAATGGAAAGAGACGCGGTTTACCCCGCGCCTCACCCTCATTCACACCGGGAGTCGAACCCTGAACCCGAAGACATAGCGACGAGCCGTAGATACCACCAACGATCATTCGACCGAGCGCGAAAGTTCCCGGTCACCATACCCGACACGCCGCCCTGCGGTCAATGCATTCAGGGCCATTGATCGACCCCGGGCGCCAGTTCCAGCCGCTGCGCCACGTCGCGCATGCCGTTGCCGCCGACGATCCATCGCCCGCCCGGTTCGGGAAACCGGTCGTCCAGCGCCGGCATCACCGACACCCCGATCGACAGATCGCTGAGCGCGTTGCGCATGATCCCCAGCATATGCCCGCGCCAGCCATAGGTCCGCACCCCGTGCCACAGCGCGTCGCGGCTGCCGCTTGCCGGGCCGCGCACCTCGTTGGCGGTGACATCGAGGCTGCGCACATGCCCCAGATACACCCCATGCGCGGGCAGCGAGGGCGCCGGCGGGCTCAGCGCGATGCGGTTGCGCTCCACCACCGCGCGCTCCACCAGGTTGCGCGGGGCCCGGCTGCGCCAGTTCGGCGGGTTGGGGTCGCTGGCGGCCGAGGCGGCGATGCGCACCCCGTGCTGGGCGCCCTCGATGCGGTTGCCGACCACCTGCGCCTCCTCGACATCGGGCCCGGCGATCACCACGCCCTCGTAGAAGTACGGCGTCTCGGCGATGCGCCGGGTGAAGGCGCGAAAACCGTTGAACACCTGCCCGCCGACGGTGACCTCGCCGTCGTTGCGAATGGCCATGCGCGCGGCGTTGAGCAGATGCGCCTGCATCTCCGGCACGGCGCGAATCTGCAGATCGGCCGCGCGGTCGAAATAGTCCGCGACGGCGCCCGCAGCCAGCGGATGGGTGACGAACCGCGCCCCGGCGCCGCCGGTCAGGCGCACGTCCACCGGCACGGCGAGCGCCATCAATTCGCCGCCGGCCAGCGCCGGCTGCGCCGCCATCCGCGCCGTGATCCCGCCCGAATCAGCGCCCGAATCAGCGCCCGAATCAGCGCCGCCGGGCGCCCGCAGGGGCCGCATCCCGGTCTCCAGCGCCCGCGCCCGCGCCGCCTCGCGGACGCTCAAATCACCGCCGGCGATGGCGCCCCGGCCGCCGCCGCCGGCAGCCGGGGCGCCCCCGCCCGCCGGCGCCGCCAACGCATCCTCCCCGGCGCGCAGCGGCGTGGCGTTCACCCCGACCATGCCGCGTGCGATCAGCGCCACCAGCGCGCCGTCGGCGCGCAGGCGGTCCAGCACCACCTGCGCGGGGACCGGGGCGGCGAAGATGCGGTTGTTCTCGACCACCGCGCGGCTGGCGGCGATGATCTGCACCCCCACCTGCCCCTGCCCGACCCGCAGCCGGCAATCGCGCACCCGCACCGGGCCGGACCGGTTCAGCCCGTAGACCGCGATGCATGACGCGCGCCGATACGGCCCCGCCCGGCAGGCGGCGTTGACCCGATCCACCGACACCTCGCCGCAGTCACGGATGGTGACCGCCCCGAGCCGCCCGGAATTGCGCCCGCTCGATCCGATCCGCCCGCCATTGACCGCGAAATCGCTCAGCGAGACCGAGGCGCAGCCGACGATCTCCAGCGCCGCCTCGTCGCCGCCCACGGTCAGCAGGCTCTGCGGCCCGGCGCCCGAAACGCTCACATGCCGCAGCCCGGCGATGCGCAGGGTCTGCTGCAACTGGAACATGCCGCCGCCAAGGCAGACATGCGCATCCGAACCCGGCGCCAGCGCGTTGATCCCGGCGACCAGTTCCTGCGCGTTGCCGGCGAAGACGGTGCATTTGCCGCGGCCCCGGCGACACAGCGAATCGATCGCCTGCTGCACGGTGTCGGCGCCCAGCGAACAGGCGTCATCGTCGAAATAGACGTCGCTGGCCTCGATGCAGGTCAGCCGCGGGAACAGCGCCCGCAGATCCACCACATTGCCGATCCCGGTCCCCGAGCGGCGCGCCAACGCCAGCGGCGCGACCCGCCGCCCCCAGCCGAAAGCCGGGATCGGCGCGTCGTCCGCGGCGGGATAGGGCGGCCAGTCGATGGCGCCGGTGGCGGCGCGCGCCGGGATCACCCAGTAATCGCCCACGCGATAGCGGCCATTGACGAAGCTCACCTGGATGCCGTGCTCCAGCAGCGTCGGCGTGGTGCGCAGCTGCAGCCCCGAGGCGGGCGAACCGGCCGGATGATCCCAGCGCCGCACCTTGGGTTCGATCATCGCCGCGAAGGCCGGGATCGCCGGCGCGAATGTGGCGACGCCGTCATTCAGGGTCATGCGGGTCAGCCGACCCGCCCGGCCGTTGAAGCGGTCGGCGGCGTCATAGACCTCGACCCAGCCGCCGGACACGAAGCCCAGCGCCTCGTCCTCGCGGTCGCCCTGAAGCACGAAGGCGCCATCGGCGTCCTGCGCCAGCGCCGCCACCACCGATCCGTTTTCGCGCGACCACACGAACCGCGCCTGCCCGCGCGGGCCGCCGCGGATGATCTCGATGCGGTAAAGCTGGTTCTCCTGGCTCAGATACCCGGCCTCGGGCGGGATAAGGCAATCGGCGTCGTCGTCCAGTTCCGCGGCCGGCGCGGTCTGCGCGCGCATCGCCCCGGTCCCGGTCGCCCAGTCGGCCAAGTCCAGCGCCACGCCCTTGCGCGCATCGGCGATGGCCTGCGCGCGCGCCGCGCCGACGAAGGGGTTGACCATCGCCCCCACCCGCCAGCGGATCCGCACCCGCGTCGCGGTGTCGGGGCCGCCCAGGGCCGGTTCCAGCAATCGCTCGTCGTCAAGCGCGCTCACATGTTCGCGCCAGGCCTCCAGATAGATCAGCGCCTCCTGACCGTTGTTCAGGATATCGGTCAGCGGTTCGGGCGTCACCGGCGCGTCCTGATCGGCATAGGTCACGGCGGCGCGGTTCTCGATCAGCGCGCCGTCGATGTAGAACCGCCCGGCCGAGATCGAAAACCCGCCCGGCGCCGGGCTGATGGCGAACCCGCCGCCTTCCTTTGGCGCGCCGCTGCGTCCGATCACGTCGCCAAGCGCCGTTTCCGCGCGCAGCGCGGTCAGCGTCGCCTGCTCGTTCCAGTCGGCGTCGGTGTGCAGCCTCCCCTGTTGCATGAGAACGCCCGCATAGCCCCGCGCCGCGGCGTTGGGGAGCGTCCAGCGGCTGAAATCACCTTTCATCGCATCCTCCGTTCTTGACGTTTGCTGTCCCGCGCGACCGCGCCGGCCGACATGGCCTCAGGTTTCATGAAACACCCCCGCCTCGCGTCCGTAGCGCAGGAATTCGCCGATGATCCGGCGCAGATTGTCGTCGCGGGCCTGATGGGCGGCGCGGTTCCACACCCCCATCTCGCCGCCGTTCTCGGCGCCGCGCATGATCGCGTCGCGGGTCTGCGGGCGCAGCAGCAGATAATCCGCGTCCACGTAGCGCTGGCTGGCGAACAGCGGCGGCGGCGCGGCGACGCAGCGATAGCGGCGCGGGGTCTGGGACCCCGGCGGCACGAAGCAGAACCGCAGGCAGCCGATCTGGCGGCGCGTCGCCTGCACCGGGACCGCGCCGCCGCCCAGAAAGATCGTGTCGCCGGTGACGGCGCTGGCCTCGGCGTCGGTCTCCACCGCCAGCGGCCCGCCCCCGTCGCCGCCATCGCCGAAGGCGCCGCAGCGCAGCCGCCCGATCACCGTGCAGCGATCCAGCCGCAGCACGTCGCGCAGCGCCCCGGGAACCGGGCGATAGGCCATGGCCGCCGCGCCGCCCGCGTCGATGGCGCAATCCACGAACCGCGCATCCATGTCCGTCGCCACCCGCACCGGCCCCGTCACGCAGCGTTCCGCCAGCAGGGACGCCCCCGGGCACAGCGCCCGCAGCGCCACCACCCCCGGATTGACCGGATCGCCAAGGCGGTCGAGGCTCTGCCCCGGCACCAGCGTGCAGTCGCGCAGCGTCAACGCCGCCGCCGGACCGGTCATGCGCAATTGCCCGCCATGCAGCCGCAGCCCGCTCAGTTCCAGCGACGCGCCCTCGCCCAGCGCGAAGCGCAGCCCGCCGGCGATGTCGAGCGTCGGAAACGCCCCGTCATCGGCCACCAGCCGCAGGGTCTCGCCCGCCGCCACCGGGTGATCGCCGCTCAGCGCATAGGGGCCGGTGGCGCTCAGCACGATCACCCCGCCGCCCCCGGCCGCGGCGATGGCGGCGCCAAGATCGCCCCCGGGCGCAACCGTCGCGTCGGGCGCTTCGATCGAGCCGATCGCCGCGTCGCGCGAATGCTCGCCGCCGCCGATATCCTCGACCCGCCCGAACCAGCAGCTGACCGACACCGGCCCGGCGCGATTGCGCCCCAGCACGAAACGCCCCAGTTCCGGATCCAGCAGCGTGAAATCATCCTGGGGCAGCCGGTTCCAGATCGGTTCGACCCCGCCCCCGGCCCGGTCGCCCAGATGCGCCACCTTGATCTGCGCCAGCGGAATCGCCCCGTCGCGCGCGCGGATTTCAACGGCCCGCCCCGGCCCGTACCAGGCCCCCGGATCCTCGGCCATCAGCGCGCGCGAGATCGGGGCCGGGACCTGCGATTCGCCCAAAGCCGCGCCGAATCCGGGGCGCGCGGCGCGCGGCGCGTAAAGCGGCGCGTCGCAGCCCAGCGGGTGAAACCGGTAGTCGCGCCGCGCGGGCCGCACCCGCGCCACCCGGTGCCGGGTGATCGCATAGGGTTTCAGCCGCCAGACATGCACCCCGATATTGGGCAGGTTCCACCTGCCCGCGCCAATGGCGATGCGCCGCATCTCGGCGCTGCGCGCGTCGCGCTCGAACACCGAGCCGATGCGCGCCAGCGCCCCCTTGTCGCGCAGATCGACAGCCCCGCCCCAATCGTCATGCACCAGCCGCAGCGATTGCGAACAGACCAGACGGCGCCAGTATTCCACCGCCGCGGCGGGCCAGTTCGAGGCGTCGGCGGCGGCCTGCTCCAGCGCGGCCAGGGCGCCCTTGCGCTGACGCAGCGGGATGGCGTTGGCCACCTGCGCGCGCATGTCCAGCCCGTCGGGGATCTCGCCCAGCCCGCGGACGCCGATCAGGTCGCCCAGATACGGGATCATCCAGGGCGCGGCGGTCTCGATGAAGAAATCATCGTATAACCGGTCGATCTCCGCCTCGGTGATCTGCGCTTCGCGCGCGATCAGCGACACCAGGGTCTTGAGCGGCCCGAAATCCTCGGCGTCGCGCGGATCGCCGGGGGCGACGCGGCCCTTGACCCGCTGCCCCGCCTCCACGTCGCGCAGCCGCAGGATCGCCGGCAGAAGATCGAAGATGCGCTGGGTTTCATAGGCCATCACGCCACCTCCAGCACGGCCGGTTCAGGGGCCAGGGTCAGCAGCTCCGCCGGCTCCGGCGCGCCGCGCAGCCCCGGGCGCGCCGCCGCCGCGATCAGGCGCTTTTCGCGCGATTCCGGCTGGTCCGAGCGATGCAGCAGGTCCAGATCCACCCCCAGCACCCCCGCGACCCCCTGCAGGGCGGCCATCACCTCGGCCCGGCTCACCCCCTGCCCCAGCGCCCGGGCGTCAAACCCGAAGCGCGCGCGCAGCGCCGCCTCGCCGGCCGCGAACACGTCGTCGGGCAGATACGCCGCGTCGATGTAAAGCCGCGCCGCAATCCGGAAATGCGCCGGGCGGTGATTGCGCAGGCTGACCTTGACATCAGCCTCGCCCGCCGCCCGCAGCGCCGCCAGCAGGTTCTTCATGTCCTCGCCGGTCTCGGGCAGCAAGGCCCCGCCTGTCCCCGCCACGGTGATCTGGATCGGCCGCGAGAACCCGTCAAAGCTCCAATCCGCGCGCGCCTTGGCGATCGAGGCGAAGCCGCGCGCGAAATCCTCGTAATCGCGCAGCGACACCACCCGGCCCAGGGTCAGCACCTTCAGCGGCGCGTTGACGCGGGCGTCTTCCAGCGCCTCGGCCGGGGCGCCGCCCGCCGGGGCCTGCGGGTTGACCACGCCCTTCAGCCCGGCGGGCCTGGCGGCGATCAGCGACAATTGCCGCGCCTCCAGCATGCCCTCCTCGCCGGCGCCCTTGCGATAGACCGCCTCCACATTGCCCTGCCCGGTGGGCAGCCGCGCCCCGGTGATCCCGTCGCCGAAGATCACCCGCGCCGCGCCGTCCTCGCCCATGCGCAGCACATAGACCCGATCCTCGCGCCCCAAGCCGCGAAAATCCGGCGCCTCGTCCCAGCGCACCCCGTCGACCCGGATCTCCAGCGCCGCCGCCATGCCGCTTTCGCTGCGCGCCGCGACGAAGGTCAGCGGCGCGTTCTTCAGCGCGAAAGCCTGGAACGACGCCGAGGCGTCGCCGTCGCCCAGAACCTCGGCCATGGTCTCGCCATGGGTGGCCTCGGCCACATTGGCGTTCATCACCACCGTGTCGCGCACATAGCGGCGCGCCAGCTCCGCGGCGAAGGTCAGCACCGAACGCCCGTCCACCAGCCGGTTGTCGGCGATCTCCTTGACCTCGGTCTCGAACACCCCGGCCAGATCCGCCCGCTCGCCGGTCAGCGCCACCTTCTTGCCCGGCAGCAGCGACAGATAGGGCGCGTCCAGCTCCACCTCGTCGGCGCCGATGTCGCCCGACGCCGCGCCCACCGCCGCGTCGATCACCAGATCCGCCAGGCTCAGCGCTTCGGGCGCCGCCAGCACCGTCGCGCCGCGGGTGCGGAAAGACGACAGATCGACGGTCCCGCCGCTGCCGCTCAGCCCCTGTTCGGGCAGGGTCAGCCGCGTCACCTTGGCGCTCAGCCCGTAGGCCTCGACGCTGACGCTCTCGACCCCGTCGACCTTGACCCAGGCCTCGGCGCCGCCCTGGCGCAGCACCACCACGCTGTCCTCGACGATCTCGTCGTATTCGCGGTCCAGAAACAGATGCACGGCGTTCGCCGGCGCCGCTTCGCCCGCATGGCCGGCGGTCTGGGCGACAGTGCCCGGCTGCACCGGCAGCGTGTAGGCCGTGCCGGTGACACCCGTGCCGTCCACCACCGGCGTGGTCAGCTTGACCACCGCGTTATGCCCGAAACAGGCGGCCTTCACCCGCATCGCGTGGGGCAGCACCGGGTCGGGCGTGAAGGCCGGCAAGGCGATGATCGCCGCCGTCAGCGCCGTCAGGCTGACCCCGGTCAGCGCCGTGGTGGCGCTCAGCCCCGCCAGCGACCAGCTCTGCCCGGCGACATTGGCGGCCAGCGAGGTCGAGGTCACCGCCTCGCCGCTGCTCCAATAGGCGAACAGCGGATAGGCCTGGACGAAATACGCCGCCGGCTGGGGCGGGTCGGACACCAGCGCCGCATGCACCCGCCGCCCCTCGCCCTCGCGGGTGAAGGACACCCGGCGCACCAGCGACGCGGTCTCTCCCTCGGGCGCGATCGGAACCGGATCGCCGCCCCGCAGGAACAGCACCGGATCGCCGATTTTCACCCTCGCGGACTCGGGGGTCAGGACGATCTCGGTGCTTGAACCATGCAGAATCTGCTCACGCGTGAGACGCGGTCGCATGGCGTTCCAGTCGGCCCGCGCGGTCAGGGTTTCGACGGTCTCGAAATACTGCGGCGCCTCGCCGTCGCGCGGGATCGAACGCACCCCGATCGGGGCCGGATACTCCAGCACCGCCTCGGGCGCGTCCCCCGGCTCCGCCTCGAAGGCGAAGAAAACCGAGGCCGCCTTCGCCGGGGCCAGCTCATAGCCGATCAGGCGGGCCAGGTTGCGCAGCGATCCCCGCTCGGTGGCGGTGCGCAGGCAGCTCTCGTTGGCCGAGCGTTCCACATAGAAGGCCAGCGTGTCGCAGACCCCGGCCCAGGCGTCGAGCAGCGCCAGCGTGAAATCCCCCTCCTCGCGGGATCGCAGCTCCGACAGGCCGGGGCGGTTGGCGCTCGACAGCCCGCGGATCATCGCCTCGCGGAACTGGCTGTGGACGCCGATCCGGCGGCTGAGCGCGCTCAGCCCCGGGCGGTTGGACACCGCCGCCGGCGTCGGTTTCTCAGCATTGAAAAAGCTCATCTGCCGCCCTCCGTCACGATGTTGAGCGCGCCCTCGCTCGGCCGGTTGGGATCGTTGGCGAGGATCGGGATCTCGCGCCGTCCGAAGCGCAGCACCCCGTCGTCGATGCCGCTTTCGGCCCGGCCGGCGCGGCGGAACCGCGACACCACGACATCCGCGACCCCCTCGACCGCCAACGCCGCCTCGGCGATGCGCGACAGGTAGATGTCGGCCCCGAAACTGATGTTGTCGGGATGAAAGAACCCCCGCCGACCGGCCTCGGTCAGCCCCGGCGCGAAGGCGTCCGCCGCCGCCTCGGCCACGGTCTCGGCGAAATGATCCGCCGCCACGCACAGCGTCAGGTCGATCTCCAGCGGCACATAGATCGGATCGTCGACGGCAAGATCATGCCCCATCAGCCGGAACGGTTCGAGATAGTCCAGCAGCTCCTCGCGGAACGCGTCGTCGACGGCCCCGCCGCCGATCCGATCCACGGTCAGGAAGATCGCCGGCCAGGACCCGATCCAGCGCTTGCGCGCCTGCGCGCGCTGCACGTCCGGGCGCGCCGCCAGCAGGGTCTGGTAATCCGCCAGCGTCACCGCGCGCTTCAATTCGCGAAACGCCACCGGCGCGCGCTGGCGGGTCTCGGCCACGGTCTCGCGCCGCTGGCCGCCGCTGGCGGGCAGCGGGTTGGACACGCCGGCGATCTCGAACCGGTCGGTGAGCACATGGGCCAGCGCCCCGGCCCCGACATTGCCCGCGACCCCGGTCCCGACGCGGTAGCTGGCGTCGAAATGCTCGCCGCCCTCGGGGCGCCGCCCCCGGACATTGTCGCCGAAACGCAGGCGCGCGGCGCCGTCGGATTCGACCTCGGCCACGAAACTGCGCGTGGCTTCGGCGGCCCCGAGCAAGCTGCGCGCCGGCGACCAGGTCACCGCGTCGGCATCCGTGATCGGCGCGATTTCCGACGATCGCAAGGTGATGGCCGGGGTCGCCTGCGCCGGATCCAGCCGCGCCAGCGCCGCGGCGCTGATCGCGGATTGCGGATCATGGGGGGGCGGCGCGAAAGTCAGGTCCTTGCGCGCCAGACGCGGCGCGAAGACCCGCGGGCGGTTCAGCGCGGCCAGTGTCTTGGGTTCGTCCGGTTCGCCCTCCGCCGGCGGCAGGTCAGGATCGACAAGGCTTTCGGCGGTCCCCAGAAATTCCGGCTCGGGCAGCGAATACCCGTGATCGGCGACCACGATGTTGCCCAGCGCCTCGGCCATGGGCGGATCATCCGCCACCCGCCCGATGGCCAGATCGAAGCGCAGCGCGTCCTCGCTGGCCCAGTTCACAAGCAGGATGTTGAGCGCAACCGGCCCGTCGCCGGGATCGACCGTCGGTTCCAGCGGATCGACCAGCGATTGCGGATCGGCGATCAGCCGCACCGCCTGCCGGCGCACCGGGTCGGCGTCGGCCTCGCGCCCGGTCACCGGGTCGCGGCGCTGCGCCAGCACCAGCAGATCGCCGGCGCGCAGGTCGGCGGCGCCGGCGGGATCGCGCAGCCAGGCCCCGGTCGCCCCCTTGCGCAGCACCGCGTCGGAATCGCCCCAGTCATGGAAACGCAGCCGCGCGTTGCCCGCGACCAGCCGCGCGTCGTGGGAGGGTTCGAAAATCACCGCCCCCGCCGCCAGCGCCGCCGCCGCGCCCGCCGGCGCGACCCGCGCCCCGGTCAGCGCCTTGGTGCGGGTGGCGAAGGCCATGGACCCGCGCGGCGGGTTCGACCCCGCAACCCCGTCGGCCAGATGCACCTGCGCCAGCACCCGCGCCGAGACGCCGTTATGCATCTCGTAGCCCACCAGCCGCGCGTGGCGGGCGGCGGAGACCCGCAGCCGCGCGGTCTCCAGCGTCGATTCCGTATCCGTGAGGTCGAGCCGGTAGGACAGCTGATCCCCCAGCCAGGCCAGCAATTCCACCAGCGTCACCCCGAGATCGGCAGGGTTGCGGTCAGTCCAGTCCGGGGCCAGCACCGCCATGCGATCAAGGATCATCCGCCGGTAGCTGTCATAGTCGCGCGCCAGATAGTCGAGCCGCGGCTCGGCGCGCGGATCTTCAGGCGGGGCCGGCGGCGCGGCGCAGTCGAAATCCGTCGGGCAGTTGACCTTGAAGCTGAAATCTATGCTGCGCAGGATCGGATCGAACCCCGGCGCATCCGCGTCGATCGCCAGCGCGTAGGTGGAGAAATCCCCCGCCTGCGACACCCGCACCGTCAGAACCGCGCCGTCGCTGGCGACGCTCAGCACCTGCACGTCGCGCACCCGGTCGCCGCCGCTGACCGCGACCTGCGCCCGGGTCAGCGCCGGCCCCGCCGGCACGCCGCCGGCTTCGCCGGGCAGCGGCTTCACGAAGCTGACCCGCAGCAGGGTCTGGTCGGCGGGGTCCACCTCCAGCGCCTCGATGCCGTTGAAGGGCGCGGGCGAGGCGGCCAGCGCCTCGCGCCGCTCGTCAAGGAAACTGCGGGCCCGGGCCATGATCACACGCCCCCCGAATCGGGCTTGGCGAACACCTCGGTCACCCGTTCATCGGCGCCGCGCAGCGCGTAGGTGAGCGCGATGCGCAGCTCGCCCTCGTTGCGGCTGACCTCCAGCGATTCGACCGACACCAGGTCGGACAGGTAGCGCTGCACCGCGCTCTGCACCATGAATTCGGCGGCGTTGGCCATGGCCTCGGAATTGGCGTCGAACAGCAATTCGCGGATGCCGGAGCCGAAATCCGGGCGGTTCACGCGTTCGCCGGGGGCGGTGAACAGCACCGCCTCGATCAGGTTGCGCACATGGCGACGGCGGTCATCCGTGGTCGCCGTGCGCCCGGCGCCGCTGATGCGGAAGGGATAGTCGAGATGCATCGCGCGTTTCCCTCTATTGCCCGCGCACGCGGGTCTGCTGAACCACCGCCTGCGGGGCGCCCTGCGTGCCCATGGGGCCGATTGCGATCCCCGACGAGGTGGAAAGGATCGCCGGCGACCCCTCGATCCGCACCCGCGTCGCCGGCGTGGTCCATTGCACCGAAACGCAAGGCTTGGGCGCGGGTTCCGGCGTGGCGAACGGGCAGCCGGCGATGGTGTAGGCATGCGTCAGGTTCACCGCCGGCTGACCGCCAAGGCGCACCCGCGCGCTGGCCGAGGTCGGGTTCGCCTGCCCGCCATGGGTGCAGATCACCGTGGCCCCGAGATGCAGCAGGAAGCTCATCAGATCACCTCCAGCGCGCCGGAATTGACCGAGACCTGCGGGCCGGCGAGTTCCACCTTGGCCCCGCCCGCGGCCTCGACGGTGACGCCGAGCGCGGTGATGGTGACGCTGTCCCCGGCCACGGTCCTGATGGTCACCGGCGCGGCGGGGTTGAGCTCGTCGATGGAGATTTCCGCCACCGGGGTCTTGATCAGCTTTTGCGTGGGCAGGCCGCCGGGGCATTCGCCGCCGCCCCAGAAACAGCCGGCCCAGATCGGATAGTCGATGTCGCCGCCTTCGAATTCCACCCAGATATTGGCGCCGATGGGCGGGATCATGAAGAACCCCTCCTGACGGCCCGCATAGGGCACGCAGGGCATGGCCCAGTTCAGCACGTTGGTCCCGTAGACCGCGGGCACCTGCACCTGCAACCGGCCCATCTGGTTGGGGTCGATGTTGTTGACCACCGTGCCGCGATGCTTGCCGAAGCGGCGGTTGTCGCCGGGTTGCGGATGCTCGGTCATGGGATCACCGCCGGGGTGGTGGTCCCGGTCCCCTCGCGTTTCAGGGTGAAGGACTGCACCCATGATCCGCGCGCGATCTTGTGCACCACGTCCTTCACGTAATAAAATCCGTCATGGCCGAGCCCGGCGCCGCGCAGCCCCACCAGCTTGCGGGGTTCGAGCACCGCGCCGTAGCGCCCGGCGTCGAGATCGCCGGTCGCGGTCACCGTGTCGGTGGTGGCGTCGGATTGCGCCTGCGCCTGCCCCATGGCGTCGGATGCGCTGGGCGCGCCGTGGGTGCGGAACAGCCGGGTCATCGCCGTCGCCGGGTTGAACAGCGCGTTGTTGAGCGCCAGCGGCACGCGCAGCGGCGCAATGGAGCGCACCGGCATGGTCTGGCCGCTCTGGCGGTCCTGCACCTGCCCTTCGACATTGGCGGCCTCGGCGGCGGCGTTCTCGAATTTCAGATTGGCGACATTGGTCGCCGGGCCCATGTCGGTGGTGATGGCCTTTTGCGGCACGCCGAGGCGCGGCGGCGGCCCCCAATAGGCGATCGACGCCAGCGGCGCCGGGCCGGGGATCAGGGTGAACACCTGATCATGCCGCTTGGCGAGGTCCTTGAGATAGGCGTAATCCGTGGCCCGCTGCATGGGCACCCGGTCAAGCGGGTTGGGCCGTTCCGCCGACAGCGGCGGGATCACCATGGGGATCACCCCCAGCGTCGCATAGCGGGCCAGCACCAGCAGCGCGATCTCGCCGGGGCCCTGCGCGGGATGCGCGACCTCGCGCTCCTCGCGATCCATGGCGAAGGTCAGGTCCTTGCCGCGCACCACCAGCCTGGCCGGGCCGTCGCCCTCGGCGGGCTTGAACTCGGCGGCCTCGACGATGCCGTCCATCAGCACCTTGGGCATGATGCCGATGGAGGCCGTCAGCACCACCCGCGCCCCGGCCTGCAGGCCCGGCTCCAGGGTGATCGGATGCACCCCGGCCAGGGCCTCGGATTTCAGCGCGTTGAAGGTCAGCTCGAACCCCGAGCGTTCGGTGTCCGACACGGCGATTTCGGCCGAGGCCAGGGCCTGCATGGCCAGCAAGGGGGCCGGGCGCGCCAGCCCCTGCCCGATCAGCAGCGTCAGATGGATGCCGAGAACGCCGTCGAACATCGCCCTACTCCGGCCTGACCATCGCGACCGCCAGCTTGCGGCCCGGCCGGTCGGCGAGGGTCTCGGGATCCGGGTCGGGATTGGCGTCGGCGATGCGCCAGAAGGCGCGCGGGTCGCCATAGGCGCGGTTGGCGATCAGGTCGAGCCGGTCGCCGGGCTGCACGCCGGTCTCGGCCACCAGATCGCGAGGCGCGGGGATGATGCGGCGCGCAACGTAGGCGTGTTCGCGCCCCTCGGCGTCGATCCAGGACTTGATCGGCAATCTGGCGTAACGGCTGGTGTCCTCGAACATTCTCCTGCCCCCCTAAAAAAGTTTCACATCGCCGCCGAGCACCGCGCCCAGACCCTCGGCCTGACCGATGGCGGCCATGGTTTCCTTGATGATCTGGTGCGACAGGAACATGGCGTAGCCCGGATGGGTGATTTCGAGATCGGTGTAGCTCAGCACCTTCAGGTCGAGCCCGACCTTGGCGCGGATCGGGTTGAGCTGCGGATCGAAGGCCTCCTCGGTGATCGACATGCCGGCGAGCTTCACCGGCAGAATCCGCTGCTTGCCCCAGATGAACACCGTGAAGGGGCCCTTGGCGGGCAGGATTTCCACCGTGCCCAGCATCAGCAGGATCGAATTGGCGATCACGTTGGCCGATTGCGGGTAGATCAGCGTCTCCAGCGCCGCCAGCCGTGGATGCAGCCCGCTGGCGGTGGCGGTCGCGTCGCCCTTTTCCAGATCGTCGGTGGCGTCGAACACGCAATCCACCTTGATGCTTTCCTTGGGCGCGCCGGACAGGCGGAACGTCTCCTGCCCGCCCTCGCCGTCGGCGGCGCGCGCTTCGAGGGTGCGCGCCATGCTTTCGGGATTGATCTGGAAGGCGATCACCGTGGGGATCGGCAGCGGCGGGCGAAACGCCACCAGCGCGCCCTTGATCAGCCGGGGGGATCGGGTGTAGCCGGTCATGTCACTTGAACCCCTTCATGTCGGTTTCCAGATCGCCCAGAACCTTGTCGTAAACCTTCTTCGCGTCGGCCTTGAGCCCGGCATAGGTGGCGTTTCTGGAATGCGAGGTCAGGAAATACAGATCGAAATGGTCGCCCTTGGGCGCCGTCCCCAGGTCCTGCGCGCCCTCCCACAGCGTGGCGCGGCCGAAGGCCAGGATGTTGTCCCGGATCTGGGAGAATTCCTTGAGGTCGATGATCGAATCGTCGGCGGCGTAGTTGGCCACCTGCTTGCGCAACGCCTTGTGCCAGGCCGGGCTGGCGCTTTGCAGGGTGGTCCAGCCCAGCTTGGCGCCGTCCTCCAGCGTGCGCGCCTTCAGGCCGCCGGCATGGCCCTGCAGCACGTTGACCTTCGGGCGCGCGGCGCCGCCGTACCAGCGGGTCATGTCGGCCTTGCTGACAGGGGCGCTCCGCTCCACCGCCTCCACATGATCCTTGACCAGATGATCCATGCGCTTGGGGGTCACGCTGAACCCCTTTGCGCTGACGGTCGGCTTGAAGATCAGATCCGAAGTCGGGGTGCGCACCTTGTTCTGGAAATCGATCATCAGCTTCACGCCCGCGGCCGCCTTCGCCGCCCTGGCCGGCGGCAGCCCTGACAGCGATCTGGCCGAGGCCTCGATCGCCTTGGCCGCCAACTCGCCCTGAATCCATTCGTGATTGCCGGGCTTCACCGCGCGAATTCGATCCGACAGATGCGCGCGGTTCCTGGTGTAGCGATAGCTGTGCGCGTCCGAGGAGATCACCTGCAGGAAGGTTCCCTCCTTTCTGGCGGATTTCGGGTTGTCCGGGTCCTGAAGGGACACATAGGTGGCGGATCGCCCCAAGGCCGCGTCGCGCATCAGATCAAGCGCCTTGCCCGCCGATCCCGCCAGCGCTTTCTTGAACGCCTCGTCCGGCCCCTTCTTGTCGGCGGTCAACCGCAGCACCGCCGCCTTCGCCGCGCCCGCGTAATGCGCCTTGACGCCGGCGAGCGTCTTGTCGCTGGTCAGCAGGCCGACGATCGCGTCGTGATCGGATGTCCGCTTGTGCAGCTCCTTGAAAAAATACAGGGCCGCGAATTCCTTCGCCTCCAGGCCGGTGATGGCCGTGACCAGCTCCGCCTTGCCGTTGTCGGTGGCCGCCTTTTCGCCTGCGGTCTTTATATCCGCCAGCACCTTGGCATCGAGCGCGCCCACCCGCAGCACGCCGCCGGTTTCGCGCTTGAACGGCCAGACCCAGGAGGCGTTCCCCAGCTTCGCGAAAGCGACGCGGAACTGCGCCCAGTCGCGAATGCCGGCGACCTGCGCGGGTTTCCAGCCGCGGATCGCGATCTTGGCCTTGGGGATCAGCGCCGGGTGCATGTTGGCGGCCAGCATCGTGTCGAGCATCGCGCCCGGCGCCTGCGTGGCGCCCAGACCCAGCGCCTTCAGCACCGCCGACAGATCGGCGTTCAGCTTGGCGGCGGCGTCGGTGACCTCGCGGTCATTGGCCTTGTTGTCCTTGCCGGTCGCCTGTTCCTTTTGCTCCTCGCTGCCCTCGCGCTCCAGCGTCGACTCCTCGCCAAGCGCCTTCTTCGCCAGCGGCTGGACCTTGGGCAGCAGTTTTGCCGCCGCCGCATCGTCGATGGCGTGTTCGGGCTTCTTGCCGGCGTTCACCGCCGCCTTGATCCCGGCTGCCGTGCCCAGGCTGCGCAGCCAGGTTTCCACCGGCTGTTCGATCGAGCGCATGACCGGGATCGCCTTCATCCCCCGGGCCTTCAGCAGCAGCGTGTGCGACTGCCCGCCGCCGCTGAAGGTCAGCGGCTTCATCAGCGGTTCGTTCGCGCCCTTGCCCTTGGCGGCGCCCTTCCCCCCGCCCTTGCCCTTGCCGGTGAAGCGCGCGATCACCTTCCTGATCAGCTTGACGATGGCATCCTCGATCTTCTGACGCACCTTGGCGATGATCTTGCGCACCTTGCCCGCGACATTGCCAAGCCCCAGCAGCCGCGCGATCAGGTCGAGCACGATGGGCACGAGGTTGCCCAGCACCTTCTCGACCCCCGTCGCCGCCGGCTCGATCACCCCTTTGGCGATGTCGTACATGAAGCCGATGATCGTTTTCATCACCTCGATGATGCGCATGAACTGGTCCTTGAGGAACATCATCACGTTCCAGATGGTCATCACCAGCTTGATCAGCGCCCCCACCGGGTTGAACAGGCTGGCGAGCCAGGTCACCCCGGCGATGATGATCCGGGTGAGCACGAATTCCTTGATCTGCCCGAAGATCATGTCGCGCAGATTGCCCAGATCGGCCATGATCTTCTTCCACAGCGCGCCCCAGCCGCCGGTGATCAGCTCCTTGGCGTAGTCGACGAAGAACTCGATCCGGGCCACCGCCTTTTCGCCGAGGATGCGCACCGCCACGCGGCGGAACATGTCGATGGTGAGCCCGAGGATCTGGCGCCCCAGATCAAGCAACCCCATGAGATCGAATTTCTTCGGCATGGTGATGGTCCCGGCCATCGCCCCGGTGAGCCAGCCGATCACCCCCTTTTGCAGATGCACCAGGATGTTCTTGCCGAATTTCCGGAACCCCCCGACCACCGCCTTGACCAGATTGCCGAGAAACCCGACCGGGTCGTCGATGATGTCGCCAAGCGCGTCCACCGCCTTGGCGATCATCGCGTAGAAATCCGCCGGGTTGATGCCGAGCGCCTTCAGGATCGGCTCCAGGATCATCTTCGCCACCGCCGCCCAGTCGCCGGTGATCGCCGCCTTGGCCAGCGCCAGCGCCGCGTTGGCGATCGCCTGATAGGCGGCGAGCACCGCGTCCAGCGCCTTGCCCAGCGCGTCGAGCAGCGCGGTGATGCCCTTCTTCAGCCCGTCCGCCACCACGTCCACGGCCTTGGAGGCCACCTCCACCCCCTTGTCGATGGCCTTGTTCAGCGCCTTGGCGACGCCCGGAAAATGCTTTGACAGCAGCGCGTTGACGCCCGCCTTCAGCAGCTTTCCAAACCCCTTGATCGCCGACTTGATGGCCGTGGCTGCGAGGTCGATCAGCCCGACCACCGCCTTCTTGGCAAGATCGATGATGCCCTTGACCAATGATCGCACCGCGTCGAACACGTCGTTGATGAACTTGGTGAGCTTGTCGAACTGCTCGGCCACCCAGTCGGTGGCGCGGTCCCACCAGCTTTTCTTCTTGCTCTCGGATTTCTGGCGCTGCTTTTCGGCTTCGGCCTTCTTCTCGCCCTTCTCGACCTCGGCCTTGGAATCCTTCTCGGCCTGAACGTATTTCTCGCCCGCCTTCCTTTCGGTCTCGCTCACCTCGTCGTCGATCTTCTTCTCGGCGGCCTTGCGGTTGGTCTCCGTGTCGGTCTTCAGGTCCTTGACATGCTGGTCCTGTTCGTCGACTGCCGTCTGGCGCGCGGTCTGGATCTCGTCGCGCCCGGCCTTGACCTTGTCGCGCTGGGCCTTGTCGGCCTCGGCGTTGAGCTTCTTGCGATCCGCCTCGGCGGTCTTCACGCTGGCGTCGCGGTCGCGGTCGCGGTCGCCCACCGCCGTCTGCATCTTGCCCTGCGCCTCGGTCAGGCTCTGGGACATGCGCGCGGCGTGTTCCTGATCGAACAGCGCCACCACCACCGGGTCGAGGGTCTTGTCACGAAAATCCGACGCGCCCTCGACGCCGCCGCCGCCCTGGGCGATGTCCGGCGCGGCGCGGGGGTCGAGGCGGTTTTCCTCCTTCAGCGCCTTGAGGCGCACCTGCTCGGGCCCCGGTCCGTCGAGCACCGCCTTGGTCGCCTCGCGGCGCTTGGCGGTCGAATCCTCCAGCGCGCTCCTGCCCCGGTCCGCGACCTGCTTGGGATCGGTGGCGCCCTTCAGCGGCACCTTCGGCGGCTTGCCGGCGGAGGTGTCCACGTCCTTGTCGCTGGTCCCGATTTTTGCGAATGTCCGGCCCACACCCTCGGCGCCGCCGAAGCTGAAGAATTTCTTCAGGAAATCCAGCACCGTGCGGTTGACGTCGGCCTTCTTGGGCGTCGGCGTCGGGTCGATCTCGATTTTTGGGGTCTGGCCTTCGGGCGGGGTTTCGAGCGCCGCGGCCCTGGCCTCCGGGGTCTGCACCGGGGCGGCCGCGGGCAGATCGTCCTCGCCGGACATCTCGGCGTCGAATTTCGGCATCTCGGCGTCGAATTTCTGCTGCTCCTCGGCCGACAACCTCGCGGTCTCGCCTTCCAGCGCGTCGTGCTTTTGCGCCTTCACCGAGGGCGGCGCATCCTTGTAGGCGTCCATCAGCGCGTCGGCGTCATCGGCGGCGGCGAGCTTTTCCTGCGCCGCCTCCTGCGCCGCGGCGGCCGCCGCCTCGTCCACCTTGATCTCGGGCATGGCCGGCGGCGCGAAGGTCGGGACCGGGGCGTCGGGGATGTCGGCGCCCAGATCGCCCCCCCGTTCGGCGCCCCGTTCGCCCCCCCGTTCGCCCACCCGTTCGGCGCCCTGGTCCGGTTGCGGCGCGCCGCCCGGCCCGTCGGCGGCATCGGCCTGTTGCGGCGCCGGCGCGGCGCGCGCCTGATCGCCGGGGTCACCGGGTTCGTCGGGGGCGTCCGCCGCCTTGTCGAACGCCGCCGCCGGGGCGGGCTCGGCGACGATCTCGTCATCGCGCAGATCGTCCCCGCGCTTCAGCGCCGCCTCGCCGGGGGCGAGTTCCCGCACCGGCTGCGCGACCGCCGCGTCGCTTGCCGCGCCGTTCTGGACCCGGGTTTCGACCGCGTTCGCCTCGCGCTCCGCGGCGCTGTCCTGCGGGGCCACCCGATCCGCCGGCGCGCCGCCCGGCGCGGCCTGCAGAAGATGGGTCACCTCGTGGGCGAGCACCGCCAGCCCGGCGTCGGGGCGGGCCAGGATGCGCCCGTCCACCGCCGCCGCCTCGGCGCCCATGGCGTCAAGCGCCGCCACCGCCGCCGCGCCGCGCGCCAGTTCGACGCCCGAAAGATCGGCGTCGAACAACGCCTCCAGTTCGGCGCGGCGCGGCAGGGGATCGGCCTCCATGGCCGCGGCCTCGCGCAGGCGGTCCAGCGATGGGCGGTCCTGCGATGGGCGGGCGGCGTCGACCGCCTGCGGATCAACGCCGCGCGCCACCACGCTCAATGTCGGCTTGCCGCCCCGCCCGGCCCGGGGCCGCCCGGGGCGCACCCGGAGCCGCAGCTTCTTCGCCGTCGCGCTCATCGCGCCACCCGCCGGAACAGGGCCCGCGCCAGCGCCCGGCCGACGCCTTCGGGCGTGTCCGCCGAGGCCGGCAGCGCATCGAGCCGCACATCGCCGAAATCCCGGCTCCGCACGCCGTCCGGCAGCCCGTAGCGGTCCAGCAGATCCCCCAGCGTCGCCTTGAAGGCGGCGGCGGCGCGGCGCGCGGCGGCCTCGTCGAGCCCCTCGAATTCCAGCGCGTCGATCTCGATGACATCCGCGCCGCTCATCGCCGCCGCCCCCGCAGATCGGACTCGCCAAGGGTCTTTCCCAGCTTGGCGTATTCCTGCCGCGCGGCGGCGCGCATATGCGCCATGGAGATCGCCGCCCCCTCGCCCGCCGCCAGATAGGCGGCGGTCAGCGCGATCGACCGGATCGCCCCGCCGCTCAGCGACAGCCGCGCCAGGGCCTTGAAGTCAAGGTTCTCGACCGGCGCCGACTCGGGCAGCACGCTTTGCCAGATCGCCTCGCGATGGGCGGCGTCGGGGAAGGGGAATTCGACCACGAACCGGAACCGGCGCAGGAACGCCTCGTCTACGGACTCGCGCAGATTGGTGGTGACGATGGCCACCCCGTCATAGGCTTCGAGCCGTTGCAGCAGGTAGGCGGTTTCGTTGTTGGAATGGCGGTCGATGCTGTCCTTGACCTCGGCGGTGCGCTTGCCGAACAGCGCGTCGCCCTCGTCGAAGATCAGCACCGCGCCGGCGGCCTGCGCCGCGTCGAAGATGCGGGCGATGTTCTTTTCGGTCTCGCCGATGTATTTCGACACGATGGCCGAAAGATCGACGCGGAACAGGTCGAGCCCTCCCGCCTCGGGCCCGGCGCCCGGCCCCAGCTCAGCCGCCACGATCTCGGCGGCCATGGTCTTGCCGGTGCCCGAGGCGCCCGAGAACAGCGCCGCCAGCCCCAGCCCGCGCGGGCTTTTGGCGGCAAAGCCCCAGTCGCGGTTGACCTGGTCGCGGGTCTTGCGAAACGCCGCGATCTGTTCGAGCTGACGGCGTTGCGCCGGGGGCAGCGCCAGATCCGCCCAGCGCGCGGTCGGGCGGATGCGCTCGGCCAACCCGTCGAGCGCGCGCCCCGCCTCGTCGCGCGCCAGAGGCCAGAGTCGTGATTCGAGCCCCAGCGCCACGCTTTGCGCGGCGGCGCGCAGGGCCGGCGCCGGCAGGCTGAAATGCCGGGCGACCGCGGCGATCTCGGGCTCGATGCCGGTTGCGGCGGCGCCAAGCGCCTCGGTCCAGGCCTGCACGCCGGCGACCGGGTCGCGCGGCGGCGCAAACCGCGCCGGCGGACGGGCGATCTCAGGCGCCGGGCCGCCGATCAGAATGGCCGGCGCATGGACCCGCTCCAGCAGCCGGTGCAGCGGCGCCGGGTCCTCGCCCGGCGCGGCGACCGCCACCAGCCCCGCGCCCAGCAAGGCCATGTCCCGGTCGATCAGGCGCGCGACGCGGGCCGCCGCCGCCGTGTCGCGGGGCGCGTCGCCGGCGTCGAGCCGCCAGGCCCCGAGCCCCAGCAGCCCCAGCGCC